>JAFLJU010000370.1 GCA_022712835.1 Desulfobacteraceae bacterium | reverse complement strand
TTAACCCCTACAATCTCTCATCCACAACAACCCTCACCATCTTACCAAAATACTTATTCTTCTTCTAATAATTAACCTACCCTTCCCACCCACAACCATCCACCAAAACATAACTCATCACCTTCTTCACATAACTCTCACCAAACTACCACAAAAACACTCCCAGCAACACCATCTACATCCTATATCCATCCAGCAACACCACACTCACAACCAACACCAAAAAAAAAGGTAAACAATGCCGGCAATGTTTTGGACAATATTCTGGAAAACAGAAACATTCCTCTGGATGTGATGGATTTTATAAAAAACTTCCAGGACTCAAAAACCCGGGTTCTGGATGTCCGGGATACCAAAGAGGCCGCCCCCTTTATTGAAAAATATGGGGATCGATGGATCAGTATTCCCCAGCCGGAACTGCGGAAAAGACTCCATGAACTGCCCAAGGAGGGCCTATTGTGTCTGATATGCGGTACCGGTGCCAGATCCTATGAATCCCAGATTATCCTCACCCAGAACGGATTCACCAACACCAAAAATATCCAGGGGGGGTATGCCATGCTGGCTGCCGTGGCACCTGAATTTATATCTTGATATGTATATCTTGATATTTATATCTTGATATTTATATCTTGATATTTATATAGGGAACGGTCTGAATCTATAACTTTTGAATCTGACTGGATCTTAAAATTCAACTGGATATAAAACGGCCCCAAAGAGATTCTCTTTGGGGCCGTTTTATTATAATCAGAAGGGTTAAGGTCCGAACTTAAATCCCACTGCTACCATGAGAAACGCCATGGCCAAGACAGAAGATACCCACCGGCACCTTCCAGGGTCATTATCAATAACCCATATGTATTGCTTCTGCCTTCTTACATAGCGTTGAACACTCATCTGTGAAAATGAATTTGCTATGCACTATGATATATTGTAAGCTGATTTTTATATGAATTGATCTGATTATTTATAGTGTTCTTACACCATTGATTGACTCATGTTAAATAATTTTAATCTGAATATTGATTACATATATGGATTTTCTGATCAGCAATTAATATGGCTAAAATTAATGGTATGATAAACTCTCAAAAATCAAAACAACTCTGGCATAATTTAGAAATTAGATTTATCCCCCCAAAAGCTTGGGAAAGTGACCTTTTAACGCTATGGCGAGAAAGAATGATCTTTTTCCTCCTCTTTTTTGCGGCGGTATTTGCTCCCTTTGCCTTAATACCCTCCTTGATCTTATCTTTTCGTGAAGGGCTATGGAGCATCTTTATTCTGGACGTTGTTGCGTATACCATTGTTTTAGTGGTTCTATTTTCTAAAAGATTTTCTCTCCAGCAAAAAACGTGGATCATTTTTCTTATTTTTTATTCTCTTGGAACCGGACTTTTATTCGTCCTTGGTTTTTATGGTGGCGGATACATCTGGCTTTTTGGTGCCTCCTTGATAGTTGGCGCAATGATAGGGGTCAAAGCGGCAAACATTGCACTGCTTATTAATTTTTTAAGTTTAGTTTCAATCGGAGTTTATATTGCTGTTGGATCACCGGAATGGGCTTTGGTCATAGACAATTCAATTGAAAAATGGGTTGTCATGACTGCTAACTTTATGTTGATCAACACCCTGATTACCTTACTTGTTGCAGCCATGTTAAATAGCTTAAAAACTGCCCTGACAAAGGAACAAAAAACGGCAATCGAACTCAGGGAAAAACGTGAAGAACTCATGGCCATCTTCACGGCTAGTCCTGATCCAGTTCTTGTATATGACAACCGTGATCATGTCCAATATCTCAATGATGCCTTTACAAACACCTTTGGTTGGAACCTGGATGAAGTCAAAGGGAGAAAAATTCCTTTTATCCCTGAAGGCCAGCAAAAGATTTCCAGTGATGTTTATTTATATGATACGGCTAAGGTTAAGGATACAGAAATACGATTTGAAACAAAACGGCATACCAAAGACGGCAAGCTTTTAAATGTTTCATTGAGTGCCACTCCGATTAAGGGAAACAAGGGAGAGAGAGCTGGAATAGTTGTTAATATAAAAGATATTACCAAAACTAAAAAATTGGAAATACAACTCCAACAAGCCCAAAAGATGGAAGCCATTGGAACCCTTGCAGGAGGTATTGCTCATGATTTTAACAATATACTTACGGGAATTTTCGGGTATTCCCAGTTAGCCAAAATGCATATTGAAAATAAAGCAAAAACAACCAAAGATATTGACCAGATAATAAAAGGTGCTCAAAAAGCCACGGATCTGGTGAAACAGATACTTACATTCAGTAGACAATCAGAACATATAATGCAGCGCTTAAAAATTTTTATAGAGGTAAAAGAAGCTGTAAAATTACTTCGCTCAACAATACCCGCTACTATTGAGATAAAGGAAAAGATAAATTCCAAAGCAACCATACTTGCCGATTTGACACAGATCCATCAGGTAGTGATGAATCTGTGTACAAATGCCTATCATGCCATGCGTGAAAAAGGGGGTGTTTTGTCTGTGAGCCTGGAAGATATACAAGTTTCTAACACAAATCCTATTCCAGATCTCGATATTTTACCAGGCACTTATCTGAGATTAGACGTAAGTGATACGGGTCCTGGTATAAGCCCTGAATCACTGGATAGAATATTTGAACCATACTTCACCACAAAAGAGATTGGTGAAGGGACTGGTTTAGGATTGGCCGTTACGATAGGCATAATCGAAGAACATAACGGCTATATAAAAGTTTATAGTGAGCTTGGAAAAGGGTCTAGTTTTCATGTATATTTTCCGGTATTAGAAGATCAAATTCATTCTAACTCCCGGCAAGAAGAACAAAATACAATTCAAGGAGGAACAGAAAGGATAATGGTTGTTGATGATGAAATATCCATCCTCACATCAACCCAAGAGCTTTTAGAAGATTTTGGATATACCGTGATGGCTTTCTCAGATGGTGAACAAGCGATTAAAGAATTAAAAAAAACGCCCCATCAATTTGATCTGATAATTACCGATATGACCATGCCGAAAATGACCGGAGAAGAACTTTCAACCCAGATTTTAGAAATAAGAGATATGCCAATTATGCTCTGTACTGGATACAGTGAAAATTTTACTGAGGATAAAGCCTTGAAACTTGGCATAAGGAAATATATTCAAAAACCGGTAGAAAGCAACAATCTGCTTGTTTTGATTCGAGAAGTATTGGATAAAAGACAAACCTAAAGTGCATGGCCCGGCAAAAAGACAGCCGGGGGCGACTGTGTGGAACTTCGAAACCTTGTCAGCGGTGAAAACATGACCATGCCCCTGGGATCCCTGGCCAACCGCCAGGGCAGAATCATTACCAACAACATCCATGGCAGGGCCACTCCCACTGGAACCGGATCCACCACCCCGCCATCTAATCCTTACATCATAAAGCTCCACAGTATACCGGCACAAACAGCAGATCCGATGACACCTGAAGAGTTACAGGCCATGGCATGCATCAGCAAAAAATTAGTCGGGTCTTCCTTCAGGCCCACAAGATGAACTTCCCGTGCTGAACCGGGAACGGCTGAAACACCGGCTGCCCCAAGGAGGGGATTGATCTTTTCTTTCATGAAGAGGTTCATGATCTTGGCAAAAATAACGCCTGAGGCTGTGGCAATACTAAATGCAACGGCACCCAGCATAAAAATACCAATTGATTCCTTCGTTAAAAAGACATCCGCCTGGGTTGATGCCCCAACAGTTAAACCTAAGAATATTGTTGCCGTATCAATGACTGCTGTGCGGGCGGTGTTGACCAGACGAACAACCACACCAGATTCTTTCATGATGTTACCGAAGAAAAAGGGGCCCAGCAGCGGAATGGAAGCCGGAGCCAGAAAACAACAGAGGAACAGGGCGACCACTGGAAAAACCATTAGCTCTTTTTTGGAAACCTCGCGAGGGTCGGACATACGGATAAGCCGTTCCTTGCGGGAGGTCAAAAGCCGCATGATCGGCGGCTGAATGATGGGGATCAGTGCCATATATGAGTAGGCTGCTATGGCGATTGGGCCGATCAGGTGAGGTGCCAGCTTGGCGGTTAAAAAGATTGAGGTGGGTCCGTCAGCGCCGCCAATCATAGCGATAGAGGCCGCCTCTTTCGGCATGAAACCAAAAGCCATCGCACTCAATAGCGTTACCCAGATGCCGGTCTGTGCGGCAGCACCTAAAAGCATGAGTTTGGGCCTTGCCAAAAGCGAGGAAAAATCTGTCATTGCCCCGAGCCCAAGAAAAACGATGGATGGATAGACGCCGGAGGTCACCCCCATATAGAGATAATGAAGGACAGAGTTTGCCTCATAAATTCCCAGCCCGAAGCCCTTAAAAAATGGGATATTGCCTATCAGAACACCAAAACCAATAGGCAGTAGCAGGAGGGGTTCATACTGTTTGGCAATGGCCAGGTAAACAAATAAAGAGCCGATGGCCAACATAACAAAATTTCCATAACTTGCAAGTGCAAATCCGGTGTTTGATAAAAACTGTAGAAGCAGTTCCATTCTTCGTTTCCTAATTATTGTGTCTGTTTCACGTAAAGCTATTTACAATGCCCGTTTCTTTTGGGCTGGTATAACTTTTTATGCCGTTTGACTCAGGTATTTAATGGTCCAATTGTACTGTTTAGCCGTTCCAGATAAATACACCCTCACCAGCCTGTTCCAGTATCCCGGCTTCTCTAAAACGGCTAATAGTCAGAACAGGGTGCGGAAAATTGTTTTCCCCTGCAACCCGGTAAAGATCACTCAGCTCAAAAGGTTGTTCAAGCTTGTCAATAAGCTGCTGATAGATTTCGGCTGTTTCCGAAATGTCTATTGGCAATACCTTGGGAACTGATATCTCATCCCTGCCCTTAACAGCTGGTTCTGTGGTCTGTTTATCTTTTTTGTCAAAGAGGGCAACCACTTTATGCAGTTGAGAGATAATAAGGGACAGGATGGTTAATCCCGACATTACTATCAGCGGCCCAATAATGACCATTGCCCAGCCATTATAGGCACTTATGGCTTCTAATCCGTACAAAAATTAATCCTCCTGTCTCGTTTGTTGTGATCCTGCAGCTATCGTTCGTCGTTCTGAGGCGATTTTATCAATTTTTTTCATTATCTTTCCCCTAGAGCATTGTCTCCCTGGATCAGTTCAAAAAAGCCACGGCTCGATATTTCCAACACCTCTCCGCCCTTTTTGGCTTTAACTGTTCATTTCACTATCTTAAAGCCCGCTGAATATAGGTAATTTGCTTAAATTCTCTTTAAGATACTCCTCGTCCAGGGAATTGAAAACGCTCGATTTGTGTAATATATCTGATATACTGCCCATGACGCCCTCATTGCATAGTTTTTAAGTCTTAACTTTACCCAAAAAGATTCATTCAATCATATTTTATTCTTCCTGTCGATAGAAAAAAATTACCTTGGTTGTCCTTTGTAATATGGTCACCCGACACAAACCTAGGGTCGACTTGTCACATACTTTGTCCATTCCGCCATCATAATGGTTGACTGGAAAGGCCTAATTATCGTATTATCTTTCACAATTTTTTCACTTTTAAAATGGAGTTCAAATTAATGAGAAAGAAAATTTTTTTTGTTGCATTATCTTTTGTTTTTCTATTTAGCCTATTTTTCGTTTCTTGTGGACAGCAAGAAGAAAAAGCCGAAACTGCGAAACCAGAAGAAGTTGCAAAGAAAGCAGAACCTGTCAAAAAACTCAAGGCCGGTTTTATTTATGTAGGACCTGTGGGCGATTACGGCTGGTCCCATGCCCATGATCAGGGTCGAAAATTTGCCGAAGAAAAATTCCCCTGGCTGGAAACGATTATTGTTGAATCGGTTGCAGAATCGGACAGTGCCAGAATCATTGACCGCCTTGTCCAGGAGCAAAAATGTGACGTGGTATTTACCACCAGTTTCGGCTATATGGATGACACCCTCAAGGCAGGGGCAAAATATCCTGAAAAAAAGTTCATGCATTGTTCCGGGTTTAAACAAACTGCCAACGTGGGAACCTATTTTGGTGACCTTTACCAGATGTATTACCTGAATGGTATCATGGCAGGCGCCCTGACCAAAACCAATAAAATAGGCTATGTGGCTGCATTTCCCATTCCAGAACTGGTTCGCCATATCGATGCCTATGCTCTTGGAATAAAGGCTTCCAACCCGGAAGCAAAACTCAATGTCCGCTGGATTTATGCCTGGTACGGACCGGACAAGGCCAAGGAAGCGGCCCAGTCCCTTATTGCTGAAGGCTGTGACGCCCTGGCATTCACCGAAGACACCCCGGCGGTTATTGAAGTGGGCCAGGAAGTAACGGAAAAAGGCAAACAGATCTACACCTTCTCCCATTACTCAGCCATGCAGCCCTATGGAAAAGACTCTGTTGTATCCGGTCAGCTCATGGACTGGGGCGGCATGTATGCCAAAATCCTGGAAGACCTCTACACGGAAAAATGGACCAACCAGGATATCTGGTGGCTGGCCAAGGAAAAAGCTGCTATTCTAGGCGGCAGCCCCACCGACATGATCAATCCCAAATTTGTCCCTGAACTGAAAGCGGCCATGATCGATTCAAAGGAATTTGGCAAAATATCCGCCTATGACCTGGTGATGAAACGATATGAGCAGATGAAACAGGGAGTGGATGTATTTGAACCCTTTACCGGCCCCATTGCGGACAATACGGGAAAAATTCAGATCCCGGCCGGTACCAAGGCCTCCAAAAAGGATCTTTTGGGTATCATGTATTATGTGGACAATGTTGAAGGCAGCATTCCCCAATAATTTTAGAGATTAATTATAAAAAAGGCCGGGTAAGTTTTCCCCGGCCTTAAAGTTTTGATATGAAAAAAATACAACGCCTTGAGATGAAAGACATCTGCAAATCATTTCACGGCATCCATGCCAATAAAGACATCAACCTTTATGTAAAATCCGGCGAGATACTCGGCCTTTTAGGGGAGAACGGGGCGGGAAAGACCACCCTGATGAACATTCTCTACGGGCTGTACCAGCCCGATTCAGGGCAGATAGAAGTCAACGGGTCCCCCATTCGTATCAACTCTCCCGTTGAGTCCATCACCCATGGCATTGGCATGGTCCACCAACACTTCATGCTGGTCCAGAACCATTCGGTCCTTGAAAACATTGCCCTGGGGTATAAAGACACCCCCTTTTTTTTCCCGAAGATCCAATTACGCAAACGAGTGGAAGAGTTTTCAAAACAATTTGATTTTAAAATGGATCTGGACCAGAAAGTCTGGCAATTGTCTGCAGGAGAACAGCAGCGGATAGAAATTATCAAAGCCCTTTTAAACGGGGCGGATTTACTGATTTTAGATGAGCCCACCTCGGTGCTGACCCCCCTTGAAATAAAGGAGCTCATATCCATTCTGCGGCAGATGAAGGCCGAAGGCCATATGATCATCTTTATTTCCCACAAATTAGACGAAATCATGGATATCTGCGACCGGGTAACCGTACTGCAAAAGGGGCAAATTGTGGGGCATGCCGACACTGCGGATACGGATAAAAAATCCTTGGCCCGGATGATGGTGGGAAGGGATGTGGTCTTTAACATTGAAAAGGAAACACTTGCCCAGGGCAAAAAGGTTCTCTCGGTTCAAAACATCCATGTTATGGGTGACAAGGGGATGCCAGCAGTTAAAGGCGTGTCCTTTGAATTATTTGAAAATGAGATTTTCGGTGTTGCAGGGGTAGCAGGAAACGGCCAGAGAGAATTGGCCGAAGCCATCACCGGCATCCGGAAAATCAATTCAGGAACCGTTGTGATGAATGAAAAGGATATCACCAACAAATCCCCCCGCCATATCTATGACAATGGAGTTGCCCATGTGCCCGAAGAGCGGATTCGTTTTGGCATTGCACCGGGGCTGTTTCTCTATGACAATGCCATATTAAAACAACATCATTTGAAAAAATTTTCCAAACGGTATTTTCTCAAGTATAGCCAGGTAAAGGACCATACCAAGACCATTGTCAAAGACTTTCAAGTGGCCACCCATTCCATTCACAACCAGATCCGAAATTTATCCGGCGGCAACATACAAAAACTGATCCTGGGAAGGGAAATCAGTGAACAACCACGGCTGTTGGTGGCATCCCATCCCACCTACGGCCTGGATGTGGGGGCCACACAATTTTTAAGGGAGCATCTTCTGGCGCTTCGAAAACAAGGCAGTTCGGTATTGCTGTTTTCAGAAGACCTTGAAGAGATATTTGAACTTTGTGACCGGGTGGCAGTTATTTTTGGCGGAGAATTCATGGGAATCTTAAATTCCGATGACAAAAGGCTCAGTGACATCGGTCTGATGATGGCCGGATCCAAAGAAACGGAAACCCAAACCAGCAATCATGCCATTTAACAGCCTGATTTTATACTAAGAAAAGAGCCCATGATAAAAATAACCACAAGCGATCGATACAATATCACCCCCTTAAGATCCCTGATGACCAATGTGTTTTCCCTGGCCGCAGGCCTGGTTGTTATCAGTATTATTTTTCTGGTTGCCGGGGTAAACCCCCTCTATGCCATTTCTGAAATTTTCATGGGGTCTTTTGGATCTTTCTATGGATTTAAAGAAACGGTGACCAAGGCCATCCCTTTGATTCTCATAGGGGCTGGCCTCACCCTTGCCTTCAGGGCCAAGTTCTGGAATATCGGGGCAGAAGGACAGCTGCTTATGGGAGCCATCTTCTCCACCTGGACAGGGCTTACCTTTGGAAATATTCTGCCCTCCTATCTCATTGTTCCCCTGATATTTTTTGCAGGATTCCTAGGCGGTGCCTTGTGGGGAATTATTCCTGCCATCCTTAAAATTAAATATTCCATCAATGAGGTCATTTCCACATTGATGCTCAATTATATCTGTGCCGAATTTTTAACCATGCTCATTGTCGGTCCCTGGAAGGGAAATACACGGTTTGGGTTTCCCGGCACCAACAATCTGCCGGAAGCCGCAATCCTGGGCGTTATTCCAGGATCACGGATCCACTATGCCACCTTGATTCTAAGTATCGTCTGTGCCATCATTTTGTGTGTGGTGATTTACAAAACCCGCTTCGGGTATGAAACCCGGGTGGTGGGGGAAAACCCCGACGCCGGTAAATATGCCGGCATCGATTTTCTCAAAACCAGCGTAATTCTCATGGCCGTGTCCGGGGGACTTGCCGGGTTTGCGGGAGTAGGAGAGATTGCCGGTATCCACCATTATCTCGGGTATCCGGCCTCTGTCTCCTCGGGCTATGGATTTACCGCCATCATCGTGGCCTGGCTTGCCAAGCTGAACCCCTTGTACGCCATCGTTTCGGGAATCTTTTTTGCCGGCATTCTCGTGGGAGGCGATGCCATTCAGATTTCTTTGGGCCTGCCGGCCGCAACGGTTGAAATCGTCAACGGCACCCTGTTGATTTTTTTAATCATGGGGGATTATTTTTTAAACCACAAACTGAGTATCCGCTTTTCAAGCAAATCAAAGGGATAGGAATAATAAATGGAAGAAATTATCATTTCAACACTCCAACGGACTATGATCGCAGGAACACCCCTGCTGCTGGCCACCACCGGTGAAATCATCTGTGAAAGATCCGGCATTCTAAACCTTGGAGTGGAAGGGGTCATGGCCGTGGGAGCGGTGGTGGCCTTTATTGTCACCTTCACCACAGGACAGCCCTGGCTAGGGGTTCTGGCCGCCGTGGCAGCCGGCATGACCATTTCCGTCATCCATGCATTTGCCTCCATCACCCTCCAGGCCAACCAGGTGGTTTCGGGTCTTGCGCTTACCATGCTAGGATTAGGGCTTTCCGGTATGTTGGGCAAACCCTATGTGGGCAAACCCCTTACCATAAAAATGGATGATCTTGCCATTCCCTATCTGTCGGATATCCCCTATATCGGGAAAATTTTCTTCCTGCAAAGCCCCTTTTTCTATCTGGCCATTTTCCTGGCCTTTGCCGCCTGGTTTTTACTGGAAAGAACCCTTCTGGGCATCCAGATCCGGTCCACGGGAGAAAACCCCCAGGCCACCGAGACCCAGGGAGTCAACGTATTTCGAATCCGATATCTTTGTGTGCTCATTGGCGGAGGGTTTTCCGCCCTTGCCGGAGCCCATTTGTCCATCTCCTATTCAAAATCATGGATTGAAGGCATGACCGCAGGAAGAGGATGGATTGCCATTGCCCTGACCATTTTTGCCCTGTGGAATCCGGGACGGGCCATCTGGGCCGCCTTTCTTTTCGGAGGCATCTTCGTGGTCCAGTACTTGATGCAGCCCCTGGGGATTTCCCCTAATTTTCTATCCATGCTGCCCTACATTGCCACCCTGCTGATTCTGCTGCTCATCAGTTTAAAAGACCCCAAGAAACTAAATGCCCCGGCCATGCTGGCAGCCCCCTACAACCGTGGGGAAAGATAATAAAACCCTTTGACTTTTACCCGTATTTTATTGATAATTACCAACGATTACATCATCTGAAACAAATAAGGAGACGTCATGTCAAACTACCCCCTATCCATTGACGAAATATCCAAGATCTTCCTTAAAACAGCCCAGAAGACACTTGAAACAAACACCAAGCAAGATGTCACCTATTCAACCACCATTCAGAAAATCCCCAAGGTTTCCATGAAACCGGATCTAACCTGTTTTGTACAGTTTGATGGGGACTATATCGGGCTGGTTGTCATGAATTTTTCCGCCGATGCCGCCTATGAAATCTATGAAAAATATATGCTTTCCATGGGTATGCCAAAGGAGGAATTAGCAACAGGGCTTTCCTCTGCAGAAGTCACCGACAGCATCGGAGAAATTACAAACCAGATCATGGGTCAGGTGGTCAAGGATGTGGGAGAAACCTTTGATTTAAATGCCGTATTTGGCCAGCCCAATGCTTTGACCTTGAACTCTGCCATCACCCTGGTGATTGATGCAGACTTCGCTGAAAACAGAAGACTTTCCTTTAAAATAGGCAATTATAGTTTCCGCATCGAAATTGCCATGGAACACACCGAATTTATCCAGATATAGTTCTCCTGCCCCGCAGGATCTATAGGGTTTTTATATGAAATTTCCCAGGCATTTTTTAATTGGCTGTTTGATCTTCATTTTCCTGGGATCAAGTTTTTCCAGGACCTTTGCCGTTTCCATTCCCGAAGAAGAACAGATGAGCCATGAATTCATGAAAATGATGAGGGCGCAAAGGGTCATCATCCATGACCCCGTTGCCATGCACATGATCAATACCGTGGGCTACCACATCCTTTCAGGCCTTCCTGTCCAGCCCTTTGATTTTGAATTTTTCCTGGTCAATGACGATTCCTTTAACGCGTTTGCAAGTCCCGCCGCCAAAATTTTCATGTATAAAGGACTACTCTTTGCCTTGGACACCATTGATGAATTTGCCGGGATCATGGCCCATGAGATTGGCCATGCTGTCAGTCGCCATGTGTCACAATCTATTGACCGATCCAAATGGGTGAATTACGGAAGCATGGCCGGCATGCTCGCAGGAATCCTGGTCGGTGCAGCCGGGGGAGGAGATGCAGCCTCGGCACTCACCATCGGCTCCATGGCTGCCGGACAATCAGCCATGCTTGCCTTTACCCGGGAAAATGAAACCGATGCCGACATGAAAGCCTTCCTGTTTTTGAAAGAGACCGGCTATTCTCCGGCAGGACTTCTGTCCGGTCTTACCAAAATGCGGGACTCTGATTATCGGGGAATAGAAGGCATCCCGGATTATTTCAAAACCCATCCGGGTACGGGAAACCGAATTATCAATCTTGCCGGGATACTGGAAGGCTACACGCCTCCTGAAAAGAGAAAGGCAGCTCCTGCCACCTTTGATTTTGATATGGTTAAATACAGGATAATGGGGCTTTACGGCAAACTTGACACAAGCTTTCACAAGGTGGAACTTAAGTTACAGGATGCACCGGAAGACCCAGCCCTTCACTATGGAATTGGGCTGTTATACGCCCGAAAAAACAGACGGGATCTTGCCATCTCCCATTTTAAAAAGGCCTTGTCCATCAAATTATTTGAGCCCATGATCCTGCTGGAACTTGGCCGTATCTATATTGATGACGGACAGCTTGAAAATGCCCGGAGTATTCTTGCCGGCGTCATGGATAATCCCATTATGGGGCTTTGGGCCAGATATTTCATGGCCATTGCCCAGCTTGAATCAGGAGAGATTGTTCCGGCTGAAAAAAACCTGCACCAAGTCCTTGACAGGAAAGCTGAGGCCTTTCCCCGGGCCTATTATCACCTGGCCAATATTATGTCCCAGGAGAAAAAACAGGCCATGTCCCACTATTATCTGGGGATTTACTATTCAGAATTCAGAGATTTTAAAAATGCCATTAACCACCTGAACCGGGCCATTGAAACCCTGGAAGATCTCCAACTAAAAGATGATGCCAAGCAACGCCTTGAGCGCATCCATGCCCAAATTAAAAAAAGATAATAAAAACTCGACCTGTGCGGTTAGGCATTCGCCATTAGGAAATATCAGATCCTGTCAAAGGCTGAAAACTGCATGGCAAAGGTCCCCCTGCCCTGGGTGGCAGACCGCAGTGCCGTGGAATATCCAAACATTTTCGACAGGGGAGCCATGGCCTTAATCACCTGGATACCTGCCTTGGGGTTGATAGATTCCACCTTGCCGCCACGGCTGTTCAAATCGGAAATGGCATCTCCCATGTAATTGTCCGGCACAAAAACCTCCACAGACATGATGGGTTCCAAAAGTGCCATGGAAGCAATATTGAGCGCATTTTTACAGGCCATTGATGCACATACGGAGAAAGCAAGTTCAGAAGCACGCCCCTCTTCAGAGCCACCATCCTCCAGCACAATTCCCACATCCACCAGGGGATATCCCTTTAAGAACCCCCCTTCAAGGCTTTCCCGGACACTGGTTTCAATGGCTGCCACATATTGATCCGGTATCTGCTCTGGTGTAACCTTGGAGGTAAAGACAACCCCCTTCCCCCGTTCCAGGGGCGTAAGACAAATGGCCACCTTGGCATAATGCGCTTTTCCGGTAATCTCCCGATCGAAAACAGCCTCCCCTTTTGCAGGTGAGGTGATCACTTCCCGGTATACCACCTGGGGACTGCCCACATTGACTTTGGTGTTAAATTCCTTGAACATCCTGGAAATAATAATTTCAAGATGGAGTTCTCCCATGCCAGCAAGGATGGTCTGGCCGGTTTCTTCATCCCGGCTTACCTTAAGGGTGGGATCTTCAATAATAAATTTTTCCAGCACACTGTCTATTTTTTCCTGGTCTGAATGGGTCTTGGGCTCAATGGCAATGGAGATGACCGGATCCTCATATTCCATTCTTTCCAGAAATAACGGAAACTTTTGGGAACACAGGGTGTCCCCTGTACCCGAATCCTTCAGCCCCACAATGCCGATGATATCCCCTGCCGATGCCTCGTCAATGCGCTCCCTTTTATTGGCATGCATTTTGAGCAGGCGGGACAATTTTTCAGTTTTCTTTAACACCGGATTAAACACCTCGGACCCGGACTCAATTTTCCCCGAATAGATCCTGGCAAAGGAAAGTTTTCGGCCCTCGATCATGGATACTTTAAAAATCAGGGCGGCCAGGGGGGCACTTTTTTCGGGTAAAAATATAAATTCCTCTTCAGTCTCCGGATGAACTCCCTTTATGGGCGGTACATCCTTGGGGCTTGGTAAAAACAATTCAACAGCATCCAGAAGGGGCTGAATCCCTTTATTTTTCAGGGCACTGCCGCAGAGCACCGGTACAATCTTTCTTTCAATGGTGGCGCAGCGTATGGCTTTTATCAGGTCGGCACTTAAAATCTCTTCTTCGGAAAGATAGCGTTCCATGATATCATCATCTTGCTCGGAAATAGCTTCCAGCAGCTTCTCCCGGTATTCCAGAGCCTGTTCTTCAAACTCAGGATCAATATCAGAAATAATAAATTCGGCACCCTGACTATCATCATCCCAGCAGATTTGCTGCATATTGATAAGGTCAATCACCCCACGAAACCGGTCCTCTGCCCCAATGGGAAGCTGGATTACCACGGGGTTGGCACCCAGTTTTTCAATCATGGAATCCACCGCAGCATAAAAATCGGCCCCGATCCGGTCCATTTTATTGATAAAAGCCATTCTGGGCACGGAATACCGGTCTGCCTGCCGCCATACGGTTTCCGATTGGGGTTCCACCCCGCTGACCGCGCAGAAAACCCCGATGGCACCGTCCAGCACCCGCAGGGCACGCTCCACTTCCACGGTGAAATCCACATGTCCCGGGGTATCGATGATCTGGATCACAGACCCCTTCCATTCACAGGTGGTCACAGCAGAGGTGATGGTAATCCCCCGGTCCTGTTCATCCTGCATCCAGTCCATGACGGCTTCACCATCATGAACTTCACCGATTTTGTAAGACTTGCCTGTATAGAACAGGATTCTTTCCGTGACAGTGGTCTTGCCCGCATCAATGTGGGCTATGATTCCGATATTTCTAATTTTTGAGATATTTTTTTGTTTGCTCATTTCACAATCAACATATTGGGTTTATAAAAATATTTAAGGCTGACATGACCCCCAAGGGTATCCACATCAGATCCATTCACAAGTAATTTTACCTGTTTTACACCGGGAATATTCAATGTCAGTGAGTTCACCACTGAATAAATTGCCAAAAGTTCTGACACGGTGTCCACATTCGTTAAGTGTCCCTCCCTTAACCCCAGGTCCACCCAGGCCCTACCATCCTCTGAAATAAACAGGGCTAAAAGCCTTGTATCTGTCGGGAAAGTAGGCGCCAAGATCGAATCAGGAGGCCCCGCCAACAATTCTTTAAGAATCTTGCGGCCAAGTTCATGGGAGCTCAAATTTGAAGGGAACGGCTTGGCAAGCGCCTTCAAATAACTGCCTTGGTTATCTGCAAAATACAAAAATCCGTCAAAAAGCGTGGATGCTGCAACTTCATGGATCAGGCTTTTGGTATCGTCCTGGTTTGCCCCGGCCCTGGGTGCACAAACACTCAAGCAGACTAACAGGATAAAAAAAACAACCCGATCTCTTTTAAATATCATGGGGAACAATGTCCATAAATTCCTTAATTTAGATGGAATTTAATACTCTATTGACTATAGAGTGTCAAGAAAATATACCTTGCAAAACAGGGGCAGGTTTAATAAAATCAATGCTCAAAATCAAAAGAATGTTTGTCCTGTTAATATAATAATGGAATCAATATTCTTTTTTTAAACTAACTTTTTTCAATCAGGAGTAATCAAACGACCTATGATTCCAGGGTTTGAAGCACTTGTGGAGCAAAGAATAAAAGAGGCCCAGCGAGAGGGAACCTTTGACAATCTGGAAGGTCATGGAAAACCCCTCAAACTTGAAGACCAGAATGTACCCGAAGAACTGCGGCTTGCCCATAAAATCTTAAAAAATGCCGGTTTTTTACCCCCGGAAGTAGCCTTGAGAAAAAAAGTTACCCAGGTGGAACAACTGCTGGCACAGACAGAGTACGACTCTCCGGAAAGATCAAAGATCCAAAAAAAGCTCAACTTTCTTTTGACAAAACTTGGCACCACCAGGAGGGGAAACCATTCTTTTCCTGTGATGACCGATGAATACAGGGAAAATATAATAAAAAAATTATCATGAATATTCGAAAATCAGACAAAGAGGGACTTTTCAAAAGTATATTTACCGCTTATTTTATTTTGCTATTACACGTATTCCTATTGGCAGGCGTTGGCCTTTCAGTGGTCCTTTTCAAGGGGGTCTACCATTATCTGCCTTATATAATGGCAGGCCTGGCCATCCTAGTGCTGCTGGTGGCTTGGGTTGTTTACCGCAGGGTACGGGAAAACTCCACCGATCTCAGGCAAATTCTTTCTGCACCTGAATTCCAGGACAGAACCGTTGAAGTCAAACTGTTGGGGGGCCTGGCCTCTTTTAAAATCAAGGCAAAGGAAAACAATCCGCTTCTCCTTGACCAAGCAAGCGCTTCCCATGGAGATCTCCCCCTCATTGAGGCTTCAGTTAGCAAGGCAGAACAAAAAATGATAGAACTTACTGCCCTATATGAACGAGACCTGATCACCAAAGAGGAATTTGATAACGCCCGGCAAAATATCATCCAAGGATAAGGAGTGTAAAATGAAAAAAATCAGACTGGCCCTTTTATCCGGCGGGGTCTCTTCGGAACGAGAGGTTTCCCTGAACAGCGGCGCCCAGGTATTTGAAGCCCTTGACAAGGACAAATATGAGATCATCTCATATGATCCCAAAACCGATTTACCGAAGCTTGTCATGGATGCACCCGGTATCGATGCGGCCCTGATCATCCTCCACGGCCCCTTTGGAGAGGATGGCACGGTCCAGGGGCTTTTGGATCTTCTGGACATCCCCTACCAGGGAGCAGGCGTCCTTGGCTCTGCCGCGGCCATGAACAAACTTGTTGCTAAACGCCTCTATGAAGGGGCAAAGGTTCCGACCCCCTCTTATCTTTCATTTTACATTAATGACGAGATCAACATTACCGAGGTGGTCGACAGTATGGGTCTTCCCCTGGTGGTGAAACCTGCCTGTGCCGGCTCCAGTGTGGGCATGAGTATTGTCAAAACAAAAGAAAAATTAAAGGATGCCATCGCCTTCGGATTTAAGCATGATGATACCTTGATTATGGAAGCCTACGTAAAGGGGACAGAACTGACCTGCGGCGTGTTGGGCAATGATACCCTGGAAGCCTTGCCGGTGATTGAAATCATCCCCGGGGCATCCCATGAATACTTTGATTACGAGGCAAAATATGTGGCAGGAGAAACCCAGGAGATCTGCCCGGCCCGTATTGATGAACAAACCACGTTAAGGGTTATGGAATTGGCGATCAAGGCCCATAAGGCCCTGTTCCTCAAAGGCTACTCCCGAACCGATATGATATTAAAGGATGGAGAACTTTTTGTCCTTGAAACCAATACCATCCCCGGCATGACCGCCACCAGCCTCTTTCCCCAGTCGGCACAGGTAGGAGGATATTCATTTTCAGCATTGCTGGACAAATTAATCCAATTGGCCATTGAAGAAAACAAACGAACAAATTTAAGGAGAGTTAGATGAAAATCCTCGTCATAGGCAGTGGTGGCAGAGAACACACCCTGGTATGGAAAATTTCCCAAAGTCCTTTGGTTGATAAAATATATTGTGCGCCTGGCAATGCCGGCACCCACGAGTTGGCCGAAAATGTTCCCATCAATGCCGAGGATATGGATGCATTGGCCACCTTTGCCATAAAAAATGAGATCGATCTCACGGTGGTCGGCCCCGAAGGCCCTCTGGTAAAAGGGATTGTGGATGTGTTTGAAAGCCAGGGACTTGTGGCCTTCGGCCCCAACAAGGCGGCTGCCCAATTGGAAGGATCCAAAATTTTCTCCAAAAATCACATGCGCAAATACAATATTCCCTGTGCCATGGGCAAAGCCTTTACCAATGCGGCCAAGGCCAAGGTCTATGCCAAGGCCATGGGAGCACCCTGTGTGGTCAAGGCCGATGGACTTGCGGCCGGCAAGGGAGTCATCATCTGTGCCACCCTTGAGGAGGCAAACCAGGCCATTGACGACATGCTCACACAAAATGCCTTTGGGGATGCCGGGTCCATTGTGGTAGTGGAAGAATGCCTTCCAGGAGAAGAAGCTTCGTTCATTGCCCTCTCCGATGGAAAGACCGTATTGCTCCTGCCTGAATCCCAGGACCACAAACGGGTATTTGACGAAGACCAAGGACCTAACACCGGTGGAATGGGTGCTTATTCCCCAGCGCCTGTCCTGGACCATATGCTCAGGGAAAAGGCCATGAAAGAGGTGATGATCCCCACCATCCAGGGAATGGCCAAGGAAGGCACCCCCTTTAAAGGGGTTCTCTACGCAGGGCTCATGGTGGACAAGGACCAGATAAAGGTATTGGAATTTAATACCCGCCTGGGAGATCCCGAGACCCAGCCCATTTTAATGCGCCTTGAAAATGACTTGGTCCCCCTGATGGAAGCCTGTTGTGACGGCACACTGCACAACCATACCACCAAAATTGATCCAAGAGCCGCCATGTGTGTAGTCATCTCATCCGGGGGCTACCCCGGTTCCTATGAGACCGGCCATGAAATATTGGGACTGAAAGAAGCCAACCAGGTAAAGAACACCGTGGTATTCCATGCCGGCACCGGGATTGATGGAGAGAAAGTGGTCACAGCCGGCGGCAGGGTCCTGGGTGTCACCTCCTTAGGGTGCACCGTTGAAGAGGCCATCAAAACCGCCTATGAAGCCTGTGCAAAGATTTCCTTCAAAGACCATTTTCATAGAAAGGATATCGGAGCCAAAGCCCTCAAACGCCTGTCTATTCCCCCAAAGGTCGGGGTGATCATGGGCAGCGATTCAGATTTCCCGGTCATGGAAAAAACCCTGGGCATGTTGAAAAAATTTGATATCCCCTATTATGTCACCGTGGCCTCGGCCCACAGAACCCCGGATGCGGCTGCCCAACTGGCAAAGGAAGCCAGAAGCAAGGGAGTTGCCGTATTGATCTGCGGTGCTGGCCATGCAGCCCACCTGGCCGGTGTCATTGCCGCCCACACCACCCTGCCCGTCATTGGCGTTCCCATTGATTCCTCGGCCCTTCAGGGCATGGACAGCCTCCTGGCCACGGTCCAGATGCCTCCAGGCATTCCGGTTGCCACCATGGCCATTGGTAAATCAGGCGCCTATAATGCCGGTATTTTTGCCGCCCAGATTCTCGGCGTTAGCAATTCCGAAATGGCAGAAAAACTGGCTGCATTTAAACAGGAGATGGCAGACAAGGTGACAAAAAAGGCCCGTTCATTTGCCTGATAGAATAAAACAAGCCGGAAAGATCATCCGCAACCAGGGGATTGTGATCTTTCCGGCCCAATGTCTTTATGGGTTGGCAGCCAATGCCCTGGACCCCCAGGCCATTCAAAAAGTGTTTGACTTAAAACAACGCCCCCAATCCAACCCCATCCTGGTACTAATCCAGGGACCCGAAGATCTGAAAAATTTTGTAAAAAAAATTCCCGACTCCGCC
>JAFLJU010000473.1 GCA_022712835.1 Desulfobacteraceae bacterium | reverse complement strand
TATCATCCAGGCCTATCGGGATTTTTACCAGATCAGCGACGAGGACTATAAAGGGTTTCTTCATTTTGAAGAGAATGTAGATGATGACGAGCCCATCACCTCTGTGGAAGACTTTGGTTCCCTTGTTTCAGAAGCCGCCGGGGAATTGGAAGTCGGGTTTGAAGAGGAGGAATACCAGGATCAGTTCATGGCTTCTGATGCCCCCATCATCAAGCTTGTGAACGGGATATTGACCAAGGCGATCAACGACGGTGTCTCCGATATCCACATCGAACCCTTTGAAAAATCACTCCAGGTCAGGTACCGGCTGGATGGTGGCATGTACAAGGCCATGAACCTGCCCGTCAGTATTAAAAATGCTGTTATTTCCCGAATCAAAATTTTGGCTGAACTGGATATCGCAGAAAGAAGGGTTCCCCAGGATGGCCGGATAAAATTACGGCTTGGAAAGAAAAAATCCATTGATTTCCGGGTTTCCAGTTTGCCCACCCTGTTCGGGGAAAGCATTGTTATGCGTATCCTGGACCAGAGTGCCCTGAGCGTTAATCTGTCCAAACTTGGGTTTGAAGCCTCTACCTATGATACTTTAAAAAAGTGTATTTCAAGACCCTATGGCCTTTTGCTGGTCACAGGTCCCACGGGCAGCGGTAAAACCACTACCCTGTATTCGGTTCTGAACCGGCTCAACAAAGATGATATTAAAATTCTGACCGCAGAAGACCCGGTTGAATTCAACTTTAAGGGGATCAACCAGGTGCCGGTTAGAGAATCGGTGGGCATGACCTACGCTGCCGCTTTGAAAGCATTTCTTCGCCAGGACCCTGATATTATCATGGTGGGTGAAATCCGGGATATGGACACGGCTGAGATTGCCATCAAGGCGGCCATGACAGGCCATTTGGTTTTTGCCACCCTCCATACCAATGACTGCCCCTCCACCATTGGAAGGTTAATAGATATTGGTATACCTGCCTATATGCTTGCATCTGCCATCACCATGGTTCTGTCCCAGCGGTTGACACGAAGATTGTGTACCCAATGCAAACAGGTGGTTACGGGCCATAACCCCAAGGATCTTGAACTGGAGGGATTCTCAAAGGAAGAAATTCCAGATTTGAAAATTTATGGTCCCATTGGTTGCAAAGCTTGCAATGGCACCGGATACAAGGGCCGGGTAGGGCTGTATGAACTGATGGAAGTTACCGATGAAGTGGGCAAAGCCATCAGTGCCGAAGTGGCGGAAGATCAGCTCAGAAAAGTAGCTGTCCAGGAGGGAATGCTCACCTTAAGGGATGCAGGGCTTGTAAAGATCAGATCCGGAGAAACCTCCCTTGAAGAGGTTTTGAGAAAAACAACCATTACCAAGGAGGCATTACCGGCCTATCTGATCAACCCGGATCTGGAGCAATACGAAGACAAGGATGTGATCATCCGGGAAGGCAATTCTGATATCGATTTTTTTAAATTGGAGCAGGGCGCGCTCCATGTGGTCAGGGGCGGCAAGAAAATTGCGGAAATCACAGAACCCGGCGATTATTTTGGTGAGATGGCGGCCATTACAAAATCGGTCAGATCCGCCTCTATTATTTCTAAGGGACGGTCCAAGGTCAAACGGTTTCCAGGGGATAAACTGGGGGAAATCATTGAGAAATATCCAGATGTGGCCAAACATCTTTTCTCCGTGCTTGCGGACCGACTTCACGAGGCAGATAAAAAGCTGGTGAGTATCCACAATCACCTCCAGAAAAAGAAACCACCGGCATAACGCCTGGGGTTCCCAGGTTCGTTCTTTATTTTTTGAGCCCTTATCTTTCTGGGTCTTTATTTTTCAGAGTTTTTATTTCCACGGTCCTTGTAATACCGGTCTTTTTCACTGTAAATACAGCCGCAATAGGGTTGTCGGTACATGCCACGCGCCTTTGAAACCTCTATTCCTTGTTTCCATCCTTCTCGAAAATCATGGTAGAAAAACTTGAGACCATATTCCCTTGCCAGGGCCTGTCCGGTTTCAAGAATATTTTGATGATTCTGGAATTTACTATAGAGCAGGGTGGTTGAAAAGGCGTCAAATTTTCCCTTTTTAGCTACCATGGCAGTGGCCTTAAGCCGGGCATGGTAACAATACCGACACCGATCTTTCTCCCGGAATACCACGGACTGAATAAATTTTTCCAGCTCATACCCCTGCTGCCAGATCATGTTTAATCCAATTTCCTGGGCATACTCCCGAAGGGTTTCCTCCCGCTTCATACATTCGGTATAGGGATGAATGTTATGGCGATAAAAAAAACCCATCACATCGAACTCTTTTTCCCTAAGCACCTTTGTGGGGTAAATCGAACAGGGGCCACAACAGGTGTGAAGTAATAGTTTCAATCCCGACTCCCAAAAATTGCTGTTCCCACCCGTACCATGGTGGCGCCTTCTTCAATGGCCACATGAAAATCGTTGCTCATGCCCATGGACAGATGAACAAGCGTTTCCATCCCAGTGGCCTGTATCTGGCTTTGAATCAACCCCAATTTTTTAAAATAAATTCGGGCTTCTTGGGGATCATCAAAAAAGGGAGGCATGCACATGAGCCCCTCCAGGGACAAATTTTCAAACAAGCTAAATTCACGGGCAAGTGAAATTGCTTCTTGCTCACCTGCACCTGATTTCGTGTCCTCTTGTGCAATATTGACCTGGAGAAAAATCTTTTGTACTTTACCGATTTTAGCAGCCTGTTTATTAATCTCCCGGGCAAGTTTTACCGTATCAACGGTATGGATATAATCAAAATATTGAACCGCAAATCTGGCCTTGTTGGATTGTAGATGTCCGATAAAATGCCAGCAGGCACTGTCTTTACCCAGAATATCAATCTTGTCCACGGCTTCCTGGATATAATTTTCTCCTAGGTGGTTGCTGCCTGCTGCGATGGCTTTTGAAACCGTATCCGCACTTTTGCGTTTGCTCACGCCGATAAGGGTGATGGTTTCAGAGTCCCTGCCACAGGCAAGGGCAGTCTGGGTGATCTGTTCTCGAATGGTCGAAATATTTTCTTTTATGGAGGTCATTCTTATCTTCCTTAAAATTGAATAATGCCAAAATTTGTGAGGGTTTCTATCACTTCACATACGGGCAGGCCTACGACATTTGAATAGGAACCTGAAATTTTGCGAACCAGAAAGGCACCGATTCCCTGGATGCCATAACCGCCAGCTTTGTCATAGGGTTCCTCGGTTGCAGCATACCATTGGATCTGTCTTTCAGATAGGTTTTTAAAGGTGACCTTTGTTTCAATGGCTTTTGTAATGACCTCTCCCCTGGTATGGTTGCAAATTGTAAATCCGGTAAAAACAGAATGCTGTTTGTTGTTTAATCGGGTGAGCATCCGGATAGAATCTTCCCGGGTTTTGGGTTTTCCAAGAATGTTACCCTCCACCACCACAATGGTATCAGCCCCAATTACCCAGTGATTTTCTAAACCCTTTGCAATATGATCGGCCTTTATCCGGGACAGATTTTTGACATAGTCCCGGGGGGGGGCCAAAGGGACCGCATCTTCATCAATTTCGGCTGCCATAATTTTAAATATAAGGCCTGCCTGCTCTAAAAGTTCTTTTCGCCTGGGAGATTGGGATGCCAGAATGATGGGCTCCTGGCTGATATGATATGTCTGGTTCGTTAAAGGCATTTTATTTTTTTGAATAATGTGATTCATGGCGTCTTTTTATCAGAAATATGTACAGATGACAATGGACGGGAATTGGGTGATGATAATTTAAAAGCCCATTTTCAGTCAATTAACAATTGTCATACATTTTGATGATTCTGCCATTGCCTTTACCCTCAACACTTTTTACAAATCCATTGACGACTTTTCCCATTGGGATGGGGTTATGACCGGGGAAATATGCTTCATATTTGTCAACGGCATCCTCAACCAATCCCGAAGAAACAACATTGATTCTGATATTATTTTCCAATTCCAGGGCCAGGGCTTTGACAAAACTGTGAATGGCCCCATTCACCATTGCGGCACTGGTGGTCATTGCCACGGGATGATCCGCCAGGATACCGGTGGAAAGGGTAAAGGATCCGCCTGGATTCATGTAAGTCATACCGATTCGGACCAAATTCACCTGACCCATGAGTTTGCTTTTGATACCGATATAAAAGTCTTCTTCGGTCATGGCATTAAAGTAACCCCATTTAGCATCCCCGGCCGTACAGACCACGGCATCAACTTTACCTGTCTTTTCGAACATGGCCTTAACGGAATCGCTGTCGCCCATATCCATAATAACATCTCCACAAGTTCTTCCTGCGATGATCACTTCATGTTTTTTTGAGAAATGTGTGCTGACCCTTTTGCCGATGGTACCGTTTCCGCCAACCATTAATATTTTCATCATATTTCCCCAATAAAAGAGTTGTTTTGTGCTTGACCGATAAATTATGCCTGATATTATCATTTGTCCAATGAATAGTTTTGATTCAAATCCGGTGGAGAAAAATTATAATCCAGGATTTTGAATTAGGGTACTTTAGGAAAACGATATTTTAGACTTGTAAAATCAAATGAAATGTTATAGTTAACTTTCGATTGGGCCTGGGTGGCGGAACTGGTAGACGCAAGGGACTTAAAATCCCTCGGCCAAATTGGCTGTACGAGTTCAATTCTCGTCCCAGGTACCATTAAACAACCGAAATTATAACTGATTTCGGTTTTTTTATTGGCAAAAAGGTTTCCCCAGAGGTTGCCCACCAAGATACCTTCATTTTTTCTTCCTTTTTACCTGTTTGAAATCGAAACCGTGCTCTTATTTTTGCCATTAGTTTGGAGGCCTAAAAATCATCTTGTTTTCCAATCTGGCAGTATCGGTCACAAGCCGCATGTTTTGGATGATAAGGAGATTTCATTTTTCGCAACCCTTGTAACTAAAGCTAAAGCAGATTATGATGAACTTTTTAAGCCAAATATATTGCTCAAAAAGTTCGATAAAAGTTAGGCTATTATTCACAGGTGCTATCATTAACCCATAAAAAGGATATTGATGTATGCAAATTCAAAAAATTAAAACGGTCGCTCTCTTATTCGGACTCATCACGTTGGCGGTACTGGTTCATCCTCTTAAAAATGCAGATGCCGGGGATTATGAGTTACAATTTGTGAACAACTCCAATGTCGAGGTTAAACGTGTTTGGATGATGTTTTTTAAACCTAACGTTCCTCCTCCAATGGTTACCACCAGTATTGGTTGTTCGATACCACCCGGCGGGTCAAAAACATTCACGTTAAGTTCTTCAGATACATGCGATCACCTTGGAGCAGGTGTGGCGTTTAAGCACCAGTCCAACCCCCTTAGGGCGAGCGAAAAGGATGTGAGTGATTCATGCAAAACGCCCATCATAGTTACAATTTTGGAAAACACCAAGATCGAATTCAACAATTAAGCACTGCGGAACAGCATTGAGACTAAAACAAGGGTGAGCGGGAAGCACATTTCCCGGCCTCATCTTATCTGATCATAAATTTGCAATAGACTTTTTTTTAGTGTATAATCGGCTAAAATTTATTAACCCCTGTTGTACAAGTTTAACTCTCGTTCCAGGTACCATCTTTAAAAAAAAAGGTTTTGAATCTTTTCGCAGAACCCTTCTTTTTTTTATTCTTTAAAAGCAAATCTCCTAGGGACAAAAATTCAAATAGACAGTTTCCAGGTGTGAATATGTGAAAAATAAAACAGATCATAGGTTTCCACCACTTCTTCCGGTGACCTTGTTTATGGTGATAGGCATCCTTGTCGGAAATAGGTATCCTTTTTCATTGGGGATACTTGCCCCAGGATGCCTGATACTTCTTATATCCATCTGCTTTTTTTTCTTAAAATTAAAACCATTTGTAATTAGTATCTGTTGTATCGCCCTTTTTTTTGGGTTTTTTTCAAGTGCAAGAATGTTAAACCCGCCAGGGTCTCTGGCTAGTATTTCACAGTTCACAGATTCATCCAAGTATACCATCACCGGAAAAATAGTTTCCTTTTCAAAGGATTACCAGAGGAAAAAAAGGGTGACGCTATCATGTGATATGGTTGAAAAAAAAGGGCTTAGGCCGGTAAGAGTCCAGGGTCGGATTCTTTTAAATATCTATTACAGACAAGGGCAGATTCTTCAATATGGAGATCTTATCCAATTTAAAAGCCCTTTAAAACCCATTCGAAATTTTTCAAACCCCAATGGGTTCGATTATGAAAACTATATGTTGTATGCCGGGGTGTATGGATCAGCCTATGCCAATGCCTCTAAAATTGAGATACTTTTGCAACCCATCAGGATTCATGTTCGCGTAATCCGTGTGCTTGAACATCTTCGGAATCAATTTTTTGATTTTGCCATGGACAAATTAAAAAACAAACCAGTGGCAGCGGTCCTGGTAGCCTTGGTAACCGGTAAAAAAGAAGCGATTCCCCTTTCAATAAAAGACTTGTTTTCAAAGGCGGGGGCTTCCCATATCCTGGCTATTTCAGGACTTCATCTTTCCATCATCGCCCTGGGCTTTTTTTCTGTTTTTTATTTCTTGCTTGCCTGTTTTCCGCGTCTTTTGATGTCAGGCATTGCAAAAAAAACAGCCGGAATTCTGACCTTATTCCCCTTGTTTTTTTATGGCGTTTTTTCAGGGTTTTCTCCTTCCACCCAGAGAGCCTTTATCATGACCAGTATTTTTATGATATCGTTTCTGGGTGAACGGGAAAACAATCCCCTAAATACCCTGACCCTATCAGCTCTTGTTATTCTCATCATTGACGGTGGTGCCCTGTTTTCCATATCCTTTCAATTGTCCTTTTGTGCTATATTCTTTATTATCATCGGATTTTCGCTCATCAAGAAGTCAGGCTGGAATCCTCCCAAAAACAGGATGACAATGATTATAACAGCCAGTCTGGTAACTTTTTTTGCGGGACTTGGGACCTTTCCCTTGATTGCTTACTATTTTAATCTGGTGTCATATGTACAAATATTATCAAATCTGATCCTGGTACCAGTAATGGGCTTTATCTGCCTGCCCTTAGGGTTTATTGCCTGTTTATTCTTTCCTGTGATTCCTGGACTGTCCTACTTTCTGATATCCATCTGTGAGCCTATCCTTTGGTTTTGTATCCAATATATTCAGTTTTTAATCGGTTTTAATTTGTCATGGTC
>JAFLJU010000168.1 GCA_022712835.1 Desulfobacteraceae bacterium | reverse complement strand
GAAAGGATTTATCATCAACCGGTTCAGAGGAGATATTGCCCTTTTCAAGGATGGGGTGGACTGGATACAAAAAAGAACCGGAAAAAAAGTGTTTGGTGTTTTACCCTGGTATTCCCATTTCAAAATTGATGCCGAAGATTCTGTAGAAATTGAAAACTGTTATAATTTAAATAAGTTAGACCCGAAGAAAGCAGCTATAGCCGTGATTCGGTTACCCCATATTGCCAATTTCACAGATTTTCATGCCCTGGCCCATATAAAAGGACTCCAATTAGTATTTATTGATTCCCCACAGAATTTATCCCGGTTTGATGCAGTGATCATCCCCGGATCTAAAAATACCCGGGCAGATCTTGATTGGCTTAAAATTAAGTTTGAATCCCCTTTAAAGGAATACCACCGACAAAAGGGTCATATTATGGGCATTTGCGGTGGATATCAAATGCTAGGCTCTTGGGTGGAGGACCCCGAAGGATTAGAAGGCAAACCCGGACAAACCCGGGGACTTGGGTTACTTCCCATAAAAACCATGTTAAAAGCCCCAAAGACTACGACATTGAGTGAATTTGAATGGGAGGGTACCCCGGGCCGTGGATATGAAATCCACATGGGATTTACCAACCTAAGCTCCGGTTCTCCCCTTCTCAATATATCCTCAAGAAATTCAAAAGGGTGTAATGAGACAGAAGGGTGTATGTCTGAAGACCATCGGGTAACAGGGACCTATATCCACGGTTTTTTTGACACCCCGGGTATTTCTTCCAAGTGGCTTGAGCTAATCGGATTGCCCGAACTTGTGACTGAACAAGAAAGCATGGCTGAACAAAAAGAAAAAGATTATGATTTACTGAAAACCCATTTTGAATCCCATGTTGACCTTGGGGAGTTGTATTAGCACAAAAGCGTTTGAACGTCAGAAAATGGGAGACGCCAATCCTTGAGTTATCTTAATTATTTACTTTATGTCCTAAAATCATTATCCTGAAAGTATCAAACTAATAATTGAAACCTTCTTGGGAAAAACAGCCTGTGCCCCATTCCAATGACATCCCGACAATAGCAAGTCTTGCCCTGCAATACGGCACCCTTGATCAAGATAAGTACCGTCAACTAACTGCATTGCATGCATTACGGAAAAAAGAAAAGAATCCAATTGATTTTGGAGAACTTCTTCTGGGCCAGAAGTTGGCAACCCGTTATCAAATCGGGCTATTAAAGCTGATACAAGAATACTATGTCATCAAAAAAATGGGTGAAGAATTTGGACGAATTGCAATTGAAAAGGGGTTTGCAACCAAAGTTGATGTTCAGAAAGCAATCTCCTTCCAAAAAGAAGAGTTCAAACGAGCCAGGGTCAAAAAACTGATCGGGGATATTCTAATTGAATCCCGGGTGATCACCGCAAAACAAAAAAACCATGTATTAAAGGAACAACTTTTACTGGAACAGCGACCAGAAAAAATTTATTCCGCAAAACAAGAAAACCAACTGCCACTGGAAACAACGGACAAAGAAGATGTATCTCTGGCTCCTGAAGAGGATTCAGAACTATCGGATTATGAAAAAAAATTCCTGAGGATAAAAGTATTGGATCGGGAATTTGCCGCAAGCTTAACAGAAAAAGGGCTGGCAACAGAACGGGAAGTGGCGATTGCCCAGAGAGTACAGGAAGAAGAATTTGAAAAAGAGAACACTTTAAAAATTCTGGGGGATGTCATGGTCTCCATGGCGTTCATAACAGAGGAACAAAAAAACATCATTCTTGTGGATCAGAACAGATCCGTGGGTGTCCCGGATTCCGAAGTAAAAGAGCCCGACATTCAGGTGATTATCAGCCCTGACAAAATGATGGCAGGGATAAAAATTGATAAAAAATATTTGCCTGAAGTCCTAGTCCCCGATATCAAAATCCTTTTAAAATCCCATGGTATTACAAACGGTATATACTCAGATGCACTGCTCCAAAGTCAACTGAATCTGGGGAACCTTAATTTTGCCGCTGCCAGGTCTGATTTTTCATCAAAACTCATAACAGCAAAAAAATGCATCTTCCATCTGGAAACCGACCTCACGGAAAGAGGCGAGAAAAGAAAGGGAGAGACGCTGGTAGAACAGGATCTTAGCCCCAACACCTTGGTTGTAAAAGATGTTTTTGGCAAGGACATTCATCAGGATTTAAGCAAAAAAACTGTCATCCGATGCGGTACGGGGACCAGGCTCTCACAAGATGGTGCCAGTTTTTTGGCTGCCAAGACAGGGGTTGCGTCATTGTCCATTGAAGGAAGATTGTTTGTCCACCCCATCATCCATGTTCTTGAAGATGCTGACTTGCGATACGGCCCCCTGGAACCCTATGCTAATTTATCGATATCCGGTGTATTAACAGGCGCTTATCCGATCACAGCTGGAACCATTAAGGCCAGAGAAATCAGGGGGGCGAGGATAGAATCCATTGGCACCATACGGGTAGATGTGGGCATCACCGATACCATTATCCGGTCCCAGGGAGATATCCATGCACGTTATTTGCACAATTGCCAAATTGAAACTTTTGGAAACATTTATATTAAAAATGAAATTTTCGATTCCAAAATCACCTGTAGCGGCAAAGTTGATTCCCCGGGATGCCGGATAATCTCTTCGAATCTTTTTGCCAAGAAAGGGGTTAAACTGGCCGGGGCAGGAAGTGAGAAAACAAGATCCTGCACCATCTCAGCCGGAGGAGAATACCATCTCCTTGAAGTTGGAAAATCAATTGCTCATGAAATAGATCTTATCTCATCAAAACTTGAAACACTGAAAGAAAAAAAAGAAGAACAAAACCAACTTTCTAAAAAAATATTTCAAAAAATGATTGAACTGAAAATGTTTCATGACCGTGCGAAGACTAAGAAAAAACATCTTTCGCTGGAGTTCAAAAAAAACAAAGACGCATTTACTAAATCAAAACTAAAAAATATCATCAAACTAATTTCAAATTTTGAAAAAAGAACTGAACAATCAATTGTCTCGCTCAAAGAAATGAACAAAACAAAAAAAATCCATGACCAAACAGCAGCTAAGCTTGAAGATAAAATCAATTCTTTATTGCCAAAAACAAACGCTGCAATTTCAAGATTAGAAGAAAGCTTATATATATTTTTTGAGTGGGCGCGTTACCAGGAAAATATTGCACAAATTGATATCTCGGGCAAAGCATACCCAGG
>JAFLJU010000125.1 GCA_022712835.1 Desulfobacteraceae bacterium | reverse complement strand
CCTCAAGAACTTGAAACTGCTTTTTCTTTTCCGCCGCTATCATGTCTGGAATCTTCTGTTCAACGCTTTTTATGAATTCTTCCAGAACTTCAAGGAAAAAAGGCTTGTCATTGTCGAATTCCGCCAGCATTTCATCAAGATGAATGGGGGCCTCCCCCGGGAAGGTGGGCCGGGCTTTTTCCTTATCGGACGGTGTCTCCCCTGATTTCCGGGCAAAATTCGGTTCATTCTTTCCGGCAATATGGGAGTCGACCCGATGGAGAAACTCTTTTTTCTTCAGGGGTTTGGTCATAAAATCATCCAGACCTGCTGCCAAACATTTTTCCCGGTATCCTTTTATGGCATGGGCTGTCATTGCAATAATGGGCGTCCTTGGGATCCGGTGCCTGTGTTTGAGTCCCGTGTTATGGCCAAATGCCCCGGTCGATTTTTTTTCATACTCCCGAATGAGGCGGGTGGCTTCGTACCCATCCATTATCGGCATTTGAATGTCCATTAGGACAAGGTGAAATCGTTGTTTTTTGAACAGGCTAATCGCTTCCTTACCGTTGACCGCCAGGGTGACCTGGTATCCTTGGCTGGTCAAGTGTTTCATCGCCAATTGCTGGTTGGTGGGATAGTCTTCAACCAGTAAAATCTGTATTTTTTCCCGATTGTCTGATGGATTGATGTTGAGAAGGCTTGTCTTTTCCGGGTTGTTTACTTCTGGGATATAACCCAGGCTTTTCTGGGTCGGGTCCGGTTGGAAACGAGCGGTAAACCAGAAGGTGGAGCCCACCAGCGGCTTGCTTTCCAAACCGATATCTCCGTCCATCATTTGGACCAATTGTTTTGAAATGGTCGTGCCAAGACCAGTGCCCCCATATTTCCGGGTGGTTGATCCGTCTGCCTGGGCAAAACTTTCAAATATCGTGTCCTGCTTTTCCTCTGGAATACCGATCCCCGTGTCTTTTACACAAAATTTTAGGGTGATCTGCTCCTTGGTCTGTTGGATGGTTTCTACCCAAATAGAGACTTCCCCCATGAGGGTAAATTTAATGGCATTACCGATAAGGTTCATGAGAATCTGGCGAAGACGTCCTGGATCACCCACCAAATGTTCCGGGGTCTGCCGGGGTAAACATGAGATCAATTTCAATCCCTTTTTCCGGGCCGAGATGTCAAAGGTAGTGGACAGGTCTTCGAACAGAATCCTGAGATTGAATGCCGTTTGCTCCAACTCCATTTTTCCGGCTTCAATTTTTGAAAAATCCAGGATGGAGTTGATGATTCCCAGGAGTGAACCGGCTTCTTTGTTGATGGTGGCGGCAAGTCTTTTTTGGCCAGGGGTAAGAGAGGTTTCCAGGATCAGCTCAACCATGCCCATGATGCCGTTCATGGGGGTGCGGATTTCATGGCTCATATTGGCCAGAAACTCGCTTTTTGTTCTGGTGGCGGATTCTGCCTGTAATTTGGCCTGTTTGAGCTGTTCTTCAGCTTCCTTGCGTTCCTGGATATTGGTAATGGTGCCTTCAATACCCAGGGGGGTCCCATTGGCATCGGTGTAAAATTTACTGCTGGAAATAATGGGGATGTGGTTGCCGTCCTTGGACAAAAGTTCCAGTTCAAAATTGCTGACCTGGCCCTTTTGGGTCAAGGTCTCAATAAATCGGGTATACTGGGGGGTGTTTCCATAGAACAGGGATCCGATGTTTTGATTCAACATCATGGTATCTTTTGAATATCCCATAAGCCGTAAGCCAGAGGGGCTTATCATGGTAAGATTCTGGTCCATATCTGTCCGGTAGAAAACATCCTGCATGTTTTCTATGATGCCCCGGTATTTCTCCTCGCTGTGCCTTAAGTTTTCTTCTGCATGTTTTCGCTGGGTAATATCTCGAATAACAGCCTGAAGAACCGTTTTTCCATTCAGCTCCATGGGGGAAATCAAAACATCTGCGAAAAAGTCGTTTTTTGTTTTGGCGTTGGTAAAAATATATTCAAAGTTAACTTTGCCACCCACGTACGCGGTTTCTAATTTTCCTTTGGCTAAATCAAGTGAATTTTGGCCGTTTTCCTGGGTTTCTGGGGAAAAATCCTTGAGATGAAGGGAACAGAACTCTTCTTTATTCCGGCACCCGAATAGGATCAAGGCCGCCTGGTTGCAATCAAAAAAAACGGCTTTATCAAGAAGTACAACTGCATCGGAGCTGGCTTCAAACAGAGTCCTGAATTTTGTTTCCGTCAGTTTGCGTTCGGCAATTTCCTGTTCAAGGGCTCGGGTCCTTTGTTCCACCAGGCTACCCAGGCTATCCCGGTGTTTTTTGAGCTCATTTTCCATCTTGGTGCTGTCGGTGATATCCCGGATATTGCTGATCCAGGACCTTCTTCCCTGGTATTCGGTCTCTTCGGTTCTCATTTCCACATCAATGGATTTTCCTGTTTTGGTGATGTGGGTATACCGATGGGCAAGTTTGTTGCTCTTCTCGAAAATGTTCTCATTGAACTTTTCCAGGTCTTCTTCCAGGTGCAGGTCATGGGGCGTCATTTGCCTCAGTTCATCTTTTGTATATCCGTAGATACTTAAAAATGCCTGGTTGCAGTCCATGATGTGGAGGTCTTTTTGATCAAAGACCAGAACCGGATTCGGAATATGATTAAACAGGCTTTTGTATTTTTTTTCAATGTTTTTACGTTCGTTAAAGGTCTGGTCAATATCAGTTTTGAGAACGGAAAGGGCATCAAAAACAACTTTAAAAGGGTGGGAATCCGGAATATTCTCAATGGGTTTTCCTTGTTCATCCCAGTTGATGGCACCTATATAATCCAGAATCTCTTCGGCAAGGATTTGGGATTTATGTCTGAAGGAAAATTTGTGCCTAAATCGCTTGAGAAGGGAGGAGGGGGTTAATCGGCTCCTTCCAATTTCCAGTGCCCTTTGAATGGCCCTGGTATAGTTGTCCACGGCTTCCATGGGGATGCCGGGTCTTTTCAGACGAGCCCCGATATTGTACATCCATCGGATATGCTTGGGCACATTGTAGACAAAATGCCCCTTCAAGAGATCCTGTTTCATTTTTTCGTACAATAGTGCCAATACTTTCACCCGGGTTCTTTGGGAGGGGATATTGGTGATCTGGCTATAATCGGAAATCTCGATAAACGGCTGATGGGCAAGGCCCAGGGTTTTTAAAAACAGGTCATAGTTTTTGAACAGCGCCAGGGTTCCCTCATAACTGATGATTCCCTTTGGATAGCTACTTAAAATGTTTTCATTGATGAGGTGAAAGGTAACAGAATAATCCTGGGTCAGGTAAATATTGCTCCACTGATGACTCCTGTATATCGTAACCCCGGTAACCGAGCAGGTGGTCTCCATAAAATCTTCAGACAGGTTTGGTTTTTGTTTCTGTTTCACGCCAGATTACTCCTTTCAATTATTCCAGCAACCAGGACTCATGGTTATAAATGGTGAGTAAAACCGGGTACAAAATGGTGTTGATCTCCTCTCTTTTTGTTTCAAGGAGTCCCTTGCCGAATACCAATTGGCTTCTGAACAGTTCCGGGGTTAAAAATCGGGTGTCTGCTGGAAATTTAAGGGTGTTTATCTGGTTCATGAGTTTGGTTCTGTTTATGGCGGGGTGCCAGGCCAGGTACCACCCCCAGTCGCCGAAGCTGGGAACATTTTCATGGAAGGGCAAGATGGAAAAACCTGCAGCAGTAAGAGTCCTGCCGATGCATAAAAAGCTTTCCTTCGCCAGGTAGGGGGAGGTGGACTGGACTACCATGAGCCCGTTCTGGGACAAATGCTGTTTGACCTTTTGATAAAATTCCCGGGAATAGAGCTTGGTAAGCTCGGGGGTGGAAGGATCGGGCATGTCCACGATGATCACGTTCCATCCTCCTGGGATTTGTTCTAAAAACTTGTCAGCATCAATATTCATGACCTTTACATCGGCCAGGTGCCGGGTGGTAGTCTGAGAAGGGAGCGTCTGATTTTGCTGGCGGTTTGTTGTGGTTGCCATGTAAAGTTGTCGGGTCCGGCCCGGGGTGACGCCTTTGAGGGTGGATATCGTGTTTCTGGCATCTTTAAATGCATCCTGGTTGATCCGGGTTAAAAGGGGGTGGGTGGCAGCCAATTGTGTCATGGCCGGGTCCAGGTCCACCAGCATCACCTCTTTTACCCCATTGTATTTCAATACTTCCCGAAGGGCGCAACCGTCTCCCCCTCCCAGAATGAGGACACGTGATTTTACCTTGGCCAGGGACATGACCGGGTGGACCAGGGACTCGTGGTATCGGGCTTCATCAGTGCTGCACAATTGGAGGTTGCCATTCAAAAAGAGGCGGGTTTCATCAAGGGGGGGGAAGTGGGTAATGACAATGTGCTGGTACTGGCTGGTCTTGCTATATACAATGGGATCATCGTAGAGGGGCTGTTCGATTGTAACCTGCCAGTCCCGATTGTTCAGGTATCCGTAAATGATGGCAAACAAGGTGAACCCCATTATTAAAGAGAGGACAACACTTTTGGGGATCAGTTTTTTCTTTGTGAAATAAATAAAGGTGACCAGGGCCAGGGAAAAATTCATGCCAGCGGTTAAAAAAGCCGCCTGGGTGATGGGGGTATACCGCAGGAGAATATATACATAAATTAAAGATCCCACCAGGCTGCCGATGTAGTCGGCGGACAGAATCTTGCCAAGATTTGTGGACAGTTCATCGCTGTAATCGTTATTGATCCGGATGATCACCGGGATTTCAAGCCCGATCAGAATACCGATGAGGCTGACAAAAAAGTAAAGCACCAGGCTGTAGTGGGCGGTATATCCATAGAATAAATAGGTGAGGGTGGGGGAAAATCCACCTGCCAGGGCCAGGGCAATCTCGATGCCGATAAAGGCGTAGACCAGATGTGCTTTTTTAACCTGCGCCTGGATGAGACTGCCGAATCCCATCCAGAACATCATGAGCCCGATGACCATGGCCCATTGCTCAAAGGCGTTGCCAAGGATCATGGAGGCAAGACTCGCCTGGATATACTCAAGGATAATTCCGCAGGCGCCGCTGGCAAACATGCAAGCGCAAAGCAGCAGCGAAGCAAAATTAAAAGAGTTTTGCTTTTTTGGCATGGATTTAAGGGTCATCGTTTTTAAGCACCTGGGCTACATGGAATAGGCAATAATCACGGCAACGGCAGCTATGGCACTTTCCACCACGATCAGGGCAGCCACATTCCGGTCCTCTTTTATTTCTATGGCCAGGGTGGTGGTGGGCAACAGAATCCGATCAATAACGCTTCTGAAAATCAAGAGCATTGCCATGCCGTAGACCGTATAAATACAAAATCCTGCAATATCGTTTGCCCATCCGGTAAAGGGGCCGGAGATGCTTCCCATGAGGATGATGCCCAGGGCTATCAGTATTCCGCCCAGGCCGATACCAGCGGCCAGATTGTTCTTTTTGATCTCTTGTCTGACATTAAAGGGGGTGATCAATTCATAGATAAAGCCGAATGCCAGCAGGGCAATCTGGCCCAGGATAAAAAAGAGAACGGCACTGACCAGGGACTGGAAAAAGGTGCCACCTTCGCCGGTGAGGCTGCCCTTGAGGATAAACCCGGTCGCAATGTACATGCTGGCTTCCACCATGCCAAGGGCGGTGTTACCCGTCACTTTCCTGCCATCGGCCAGGGTGAATTCCTTGATACATTCAGCATCATTGTTCAGGTGGCCCATCATGATATAATCGTTGAGAAACCGGGATGAAAAAAGAAATCCCGTGATGATAAGCCCGTCCACGATGAGCTGGATCAGATTTTGGAAAAAACCGCCAGAGGTTCCGGAAAGCGCGCCTGTAAGGGCAATGGCAATGCCAAGGTATAGTCCTGCCCGCCGCAGCCCCACGGCCACATTTCCGTCATCAATATGGCGGTCATCATCAAAATCTTTGGTTCGCCAGTCATCCACCTGTTTGACAAACCATATAAATAAAGTGCAGGTAACGGCGTAGACAAATCCCTGGCTGATTCCTGTGAGAATGGGTGTGATATTCATGTGTAATCTCCTTAAAGTTATTTGCCCTTGGCTTTGGGGCCGCCGCCACGAACTTTAGCGCCTCCGCCTCTGACCGATGCTGACTGGGATTTAAAACCGCCTGTTTTTGAAAAAGTGCTGCTCTGGTATTTGGGGGATTGCTTCACAAAGCTGCCACGAGTACCATATCGTTGGGTTCCATTTTGGGTTTTCCCAAAATAGGGTTGTTGGTTTCGATAGCCATTGTTCCAGCTATTCCAGCCCCCATAGTGGAAATAGGAGGGGGGGAAAAAGAAAAGATGGGAAAATAATGCATACTTACCGTACCAGGACCAGAAGCTGTTCCCGCTGTTATCTTTTTCCCATTTCCCATATTTGTCATTGCCCACGTAGGCCATCCCCGGGGGGGTGGCCTGGGTCACGCGGTCCTGTTCAAAGACCCCATAGGGTTTTGACAGGATCGCCATGCCCAGAAATTCCAGGTTTTGTTCATAAAAGGAGGGGTCTACCTTGATCCAATCGGTTTCAGAGGTCTCCCCGTTTTCTTCTTTTAAATACTTGTGGTAATAAACCTCTTTTACGTCTTCAAGATAGAAGGATGCCGCATTGTGATTCCGTGCCGGCCATTGTTCGGTGGGGTTAATATTTAATTTTTCCCAGGTGCCCCCGATTTTGTTTGAAAAGCGGAGTCCGCTGAATCCCGGGGACAAGGTGGCAATCGACTCCTGTTCATTTCCAACTATACTGTCATATACCGATGGGGTGACCTTTCGTTGAAAGGTGGCAAATCTGGGATCATAATAGTCGGAGTTGTCGTTCCAGGATTCTCTTTTTATGGTGACATAAAAATCTGCCTTCATGTCCTGGAGAACCTTTGTGTAACTCTCGTAAAGTTGAGCAAGTTCCCGTTCAAATACAGGTTTTGTTTGTTCCAGGGTTTTAAAATCCTCAAAAATCCCATCGGCATTGTTGATGAAGGAGGCAAAATCAGGATTTCCATTGGCGGTGTAGGCTGCATACTCTTTTTTTATGAGGTGGAGACGGGTTTTTGTGTCCTGACTGATTTTGAGAAACGGGGCAAACCGTGCATCAATCGCCCCCACAGAATCAGGGAAGGTATTCCGGGCCTTTGCTACGGGACCGTTTTCCAAATGGGGGATCTGGGTTGCGATTTTTTGACCCATGGTTTCGGATTTCGAATGGATTTTATCGGTGTTTTCCATGGCTTCCCGGAGCCGTAAAAATCTTTGTGTCGGGCCCTTGGCTTGTTGGCCCGCTGCCTGGATGACCTTATTGATCCGATTTGTCTGGGTTACTACCCGTGCCGCTGTTTCCGGGTTATTTTTTTTAACCAATGGGACCAGTTCGTTTTTATTGAGGTCACGGGCCCGGGTCAGTTCCTGATTTGCCTTGGCAAACAGCTGATCCCAGTTTTCCCTTTGGGCATAGATTGCAACGGGTTTGAATTTTCCAGATTTTTTGAGGGTTGCAAATTGTTTTTGGGCTTTTTCAATATTCTCCTGGGCCGCTTCAATGGCATGGGGAACAGCCTTGGCCTTTTGTTTTACATCATCTGGAAGCCCCTGGCCACATCCGGTAAGGCCCAGAAAGAGCAGGCTCGCCACTAGGTACGTCGCTAGGCCCGTCAGTGTTTTTCGGGCGTGCATTATGGGGCCAAGACTGGCTTTTATGTGGATGTTTTTGTCTTTTTTATGAGAGCTCATCCCCTGGGGCTCCTTTGCTCATGATGGTTATCTGGTCTGGTGTCACAGATTTGGAAAGATATATTTTGTATTCATCCCGGTCCGAGCCGGTCCATTCTTCAATGGTGAGAGAGAGGTTGCCCACTTCATTTTCAAATTCATACATATAAACCTTTTCCTCTTTGCCGTTCCGTAGATAAAGAGCCGCCCAGTCATCTTTATACCAGAATTTCTGTCCGGCATAGACAATGGCATCCTTGTCCTCGGCAATCTGGTCCAGATCGTCTTCATCCACGGATTTTCCCTCTTCATCTTTAATATGTTTGAAGCTGGTCCGTTCCAGGGTGATGGAAACTTCTAATTCATCATCAAATTCCCATTCGAAATGGCCGACATGCCCGGTTTCCAGGCACAGACAGGTGAGCTCTGTGGTGAAATAATCCTGGCGGGTGGTAAAATCTTCGGACATTTCCTGGTATTGGTTTTTTTCTTTCACAAAATAAGTATCACCAAAAAACGTGAAAAAGCAGCCTTTCTCCGCATCCATCATAGTGAGTTCTGCCTGGTCTGATTCCAGAATCAACTGCTCTTTTTCAAGGGTGCGGACGAGGGAAAACCGCTGGTCAAATGATTTTTTAACGGCCGTATCAATCATGGAAGGTCTCCTTGGATTATGTGTCTTGACGCCTGGCGGTCAGGGAATCGGTCCTGTTTCTGAACCGTTCATTCATTTTTCCCAGGGCTGTGGAACTCTGGGAGGCAATGTTAATGGTTTCCTTGGAAATCAGAGCATAGGTTTCAAAGGCTTGTTCATAGGAGTTGCAGGCCTCTTCCAGGGCCGCTATATTCACGGTCATGCTCTGGCTCATCTGGGCGCCCTTGATAGCGGCATTGCCAATGACCTTTGCCGTGTCCTTCATGGTTTCTGCGGCTGCCTGTTGTACCATGTCCAGGTGCTTAAGCGTTTCCATCTGTTGTTCTGCTGCCACCCGGACGGCCAGGGCATTTTTCACGGCCGTGGACAAAATCATGTCTGTTCTTTGGACCAGACGTCGAACTAAATGGGAGTTTCGGACCATCATCTCTCCGCCGAACCGGGTCTGGAGATTGGAGTTGTCAATGGTCTGGAGATCCACAACTGCCATGGCAAGATCCGAGGTCAGGGTGGTCAGGGCTTCCTTGATCCGAATGTCTTCCACGGTTTCCATGTGGGCCATAAGTTTTTGCCAGATGATCTGACCTAGGTAGATTCTTTCCTGGAGACGGGGCTGGATCTCTTTTAAGGCGTCGCAGATGGTGGAAAGTTCCGAGGCATCAAAGGCCACCTGGTCGGCTTCATTGCGCAGGTGGGTTCGGATACCGTCAATGGTGGAATTAACTGTTTCACGGCGCTCGGCAATCACCCTTAAAATTTCATCCCCCTTGGGCAGCCGGTTAACCGTTTTGGTGAACAGGCCCAGCATTTTTTTGGGAAAGGGCAGTTCGCTTCTTCCCACCACGGTGGGATTGACCTTGTCCAGTTCGGTTTTGATGGCCAGGATATTTTTCCCCACAGGCGAAGAATCATCCGTGGAAACACTTTTAAGTACCGCGCCCATTTTTCGATCATAGAGGGTGACCTGGGCCTGGGTTTGATCCATGATCTCCTGGCCCAAAGAAAAAACAAAGTTGCCCAGTTGCCAGTCTCCCGGTTCCGCTTTTACCTTTTCCAAAAACGCATCGGCCTCGGATTCTATGGCCTGGATGTCTTCCACCGCCAGGTGTTTGGGCTGGATCGGTTCCAGGTTGGAAGGCGATTGCACCGGGGTCAGTGCGCCCTGGCCTGAAATCTCAGTCACCTCTGTAAGGACAGGGGCTTTGGCTTGGATGGCAACACTTTTTAGATCTTGGGTCATATCGTTCATGGGTTCCTCCTTAAGAGAAAAAATAGGTGGTCTGGGTCAAGTCTTTAAGAAAATTTACCGGCAAGGAAATGGGCCATGGTTTTAAATTCAGCGGTTTCATTGTTTTCAATGATATCTTTGGACCGGTGGGTCACATCATGGAGGCTTTGGACGGTTGTTTTAAAGTTTTCCAATTGGTTTTCACGGCTGTCCAGGGATAGATCCAGAAATTCTTTTACGGTTTTGTAAAGATGGGACAGGCCGATTTTTTTGATTTCATAGGTCAGGGATTCCCCGGGAAAACGTTCCATCATGGGGGGGATGATTGTTTTGATCTCATCAATTATCTCTTCAATCTTGAGTATCAACTCATGGGGAAAATCCATGTCTTTTCGGATCATCAGGTTTAATTTCAGCAATACGGTTAAGATTTCTTTGAATTCTTCTTCGGGGGTTTTTGTTGGGGGGGGCGGCGTCACAGGGGGCTTAGAAATCTTCATGCCGGCCGCTCGAAATTTTTTCATGACCAGGCTAAAGGTGATGACGGCAGCCAGGAAAAGGGTTACAGCAATAATTATGGTCATCGGGTTTACTCCTTTCTCTTCGGGGTAAGTCTTATTTCAATTCGTTGGAAAATAATGCAGGTCCTTATATTTACAAGGTTATAAATATGTTAAAACCTGTAACAGATATACACAGAAGATAAGAAAAATCAAGTTTTCCGGTTGGGCATGGGGAGGGATGCGGTTCACTGATTGAACAATTCGGGTCGTTTTTTTCTTTTATGGACACGGATTTATCATTTCGTTGGCGGTTGGCTGGCAGTTTATAACTTTTTACCTGTCGTTATTCAAAGGATTCCACAAAGAAACTTGACTTTGGAAACTTAATGTTTACTTCATATAGTCACGAATAGGCATATAAAATTAACCCCAGAACAGGAATGTTTGGAAGAAAATATTGTGAATAATATACCGGATTTGTTTTTTTACAGATCCGGTAAAGCCATTGCCACCTAGGGTGAGTGCCCTGGCAGGGGGAGTGGCTGGCATCAGACGGGTGCTCAAATAAACGAAAATTTAGCTTTCCCTTGAATCGTCACCTTAGTATCAGTATCAAGGAGAAGCAACAGGAGAGTATGAAAAAAAATACAGGTTCCAACGAAAAATTAAGAAACATTGCGATTATTGCCCATGTTGACCATGGGAAAACCACCCTTGTGGATGCAATGTTCAAGCAGAGCGGTCAGTTCAGGGATGGTCAGAAAGTGGATGATCGCCTCATGGACAGTATGGACCTTGAGCGGGAGCGGGGTATTACCATTTCTGCCAAAAACTGTTCGGTCACCTGGAAGGATGTAAAGATTAATATCATTGATACCCCGGGCCATGCGGATTTTGGCGGGGAGGTGGAACGGGCGTTGTCCATGGCAGATTCTGCTATTTTGTTGGTGGATGCCTCGGAAGGGCCGTTGCCCCAGACTCGGTTTGTGCTGAAAAAAACCTTTGAGTCCAATCTGCCGGTAATGGTGATCATCAATAAGATTGATCGTAAGGATGCCAGAGTCGATGAGGTTCTGGACATGGTTTATGATCTGTTTATTGATTTGAATGCCACGGAAGAGCAGCTTGATTTTACCTATCTTTATGCCATTGGCCGGGACGGAATTGTTAAGCGGGAACTGGAGGATGATGTCAACGACCTTACGGTTTTGTTTGACCTGATTGTCGATGAGATGCCCCCGCCTTCCTATGATCCTGAGGCTCCTTTCCAGATGCTGGTGTCGGATCTTGGATATTCCGATTATCTGGGCCGTCTGGCCATCGGCAAAATTTTTAACGGATCCGTTACATCTCATAAAAGTTTGGTCTGCATTGGTGAAGAGAATAAGCAAAAAGCATTAAAGGTTTCTAAGCTCCAGTCCTATGACGGGCCTGCTCTTGTGCCCGTGGATGAGGCCCAGGTGGGGGATATCGTGGTCTTGTCCGGCATTGAGGATGTAAAAATTGGGGATACCATCTGTACCCGGGAAGCCCCGGTAGCGCTTCCTCGAATTACCGTGGATGAGCCCACGGTCTTCATGCGCTTTTCCATCAACACCTCTCCCTTTGCTGGCCAGGATGGCAAATATGTCCAGTCCCGAAAAATCCGGGAACGGTTGCTCAAGGAAACTTTGTTGAATGTGGCCATTGAGGTGGAAGAAAGCACCACGGATGAAAGTTTTGTGGTCAAGGGTAGAGGAGAGCTTCAGCTGGCCATCCTCATTGAAACCATGCGAAGGGAAGGGTTTGAACTCTGCGTGGGGCGCCCCCGGGTTATCTACAAGGAACAGGATGGGGTCCGGCTGGAACCCATTGAGCATCTGTTCGTGGATTGTGGCGAGGATTTTATGGGGGTTGTCACGGAAAAACTTTCCATTCGAAAGGGTAAAATGGTCAACTTGGTCAACAACGGCAAAGGCCGGGTCAGGATTGAGTTTTCAATCCCCTCTCGTTCTTTGATCGGCTACCCGGATGAGTTTATGACCGACACCAGGGGAACGGGTATAATGAACTCTTTCCTGTCCGGGTATGAACCCTTTCGCGGGGAGTTTCCCATTCGATTCACAGGTTCCATTGTGGCCGACCGCCAGGGAAAAGGGGTGGCTTATGGCCTGTTCAACCTGGAACCAAGAGGTCAATTGTTTATTATTCCGGGTACTGCAGTCTATGAGGGCATGGTGGTGGGCGAGCATAACCGGCAATCGGATATTGACGTTAACGCCTGCAAGGAAAAGAAACTGACCAATATGCGGGCCTCTGGCAAGGATGAGAATGCGGTGTGTTCCCCCATAAGGGAGATGACTTTGGAAAAGGCCATCCATTTTATCCGGGATGATGAAATGGTCGAGGTGACACCTAAGTTCGTTCGTATTCGGAAAACCATTTTACCTGCAGGAAAACGTCATTTGGTGGCGGGGAAATTAAAAAAGCAGGAAAAAGCGAACCTATAGATAGAATCCATCTATAAAAAAAGGGGGGAAGATATGGTCTGGTTAAACAAGTTAATTGCCCTGATACTTCCCCTTTTTCCAAGATCCCTGGTGAAATTGTTTGCCAAACAATATATCGCCGGGGAGACCTTGGAACAAGCCCTTGTAAAAACCACACAATTGAATCGGGAAGGTATCGGGGTGACCCTGGACCTTCTGGGGGAAGATCCCGGGGATAAATCTGATTGTACCCGGGCCCTTGGGGTGTATGAAAAAGCCATTGAAGCCATTCATGCCAAGGGGCTTAACGCCGGGATTTCTCTGAAACCCTCCCAGATGGGACTGAAACTGGACAAGGGGTTTTGTCTGGCCAATATCCGGCACCTTTTGGGGATCGCTGCCCAATACCATATCTTTGTCCGCATTGACATGGAAGACGCCTCCATGTGTCAGGATACCATTGATCTGTTTTTGCCTCTCCATGAAAAGTTTTCCAATGTGGGCCTGGTCATCCAGGCCTATTTGCGAAGGTCCATTGATGATATCACTTTGCTAGCCGGGCAGGGGGCCAACCTTCGTTTGTGCAAGGGGGCCTATTGTTGGGAGAGTCGGCAGGTCGCCTACAAAGATCCGGATATCATCATCGAAAGCTATATCTATCTGTTGGAAAAATTGTTTTCCAGGGGCTGTTTTGTGGGCATTGCTACCCATGACGAGCGGCTTGTGTTTCAAAGTCTTGCGCTCATCGATCGTTTGGGGCTGTCAAAGAAGACTTACGAATTTCAGATGCTTCTTGGCGTGGAAGAGCAATTGCGGCAGATTCTTTTTGAAAGTGGTCACCCCATCCGGGTGTATCTGCCCTTTGGAAAACAATGGTTTGCCTATTCCCTCCGGCGGTTCAGGGAAAACCCGCGAATGGTGGGATATATCCTGGGCAACATGGGGAATTTCCTTAAAACCATGGTAAAAAAATCTTAATCCAATTGGTTTTAAAGCCCATGGGACCAAATAAAAAAGGCCCGGTCGGGAAAATTTTTTTCCGGGCCGGGATTTTTTATTTCAGGTGCCTGCTTTTTAGTTCAAGCGGCTTTGTTTTAAGCAATTGGGCGACTATAACCCATAGTCCTTACCATAGGTTTCAAGGACAAAATCAATGTCCTTGTCGCCCCGGCCGGACAGGTTTATCAGAATGGTTTTTCCTTTCCCGGCTTCCTTTGCAAGCTTCACGGCATAGGCCACAGCATGGGCGCTTTCAATGGCGGGAATAATG
>JAFLJU010000444.1 GCA_022712835.1 Desulfobacteraceae bacterium | reverse complement strand
GTCTATGGCAGCAAGCATCTTTTCAGAATTGTCGGCATCTGTCACGGGTACCGATGTTTTGGCTATTACAAGAGCGTACTTATGGGTTTTATCCACAAAATGGTTATTGGATAGTTCAACATCAAACCCCATGGATTTGCTCAGGGTGGTCAACTTTTTTAACAAAGGATTGGACCAGCCAAGGGGGTCAATCCCCATTGAGCTTTGCATAAGAGAGCTGCCCGGTGTTGTCAGCATGACAAACATCTGCCTGACTTGGCTTGTAAGATAGGTTTCTTCTTCGATATCTTTGAACAGCGCGTAATCTTGCTTTGACAATAACAGGGGTAAAAGTTTTGCCAGATCTGTTTTTATCTTTGAGATATCAAGATTTTCAACCCCGGTAACTACCTTTGTGATCTGGGACACTTTTTTTAACTCATTTGAAAACCCATTGGTTAAGGAGAGTAAGTTTTTGTTGTCCATACTGGTGATGGAAAAGACAATGGTGTCCGACATCTCCGAGGTGTTTATGAAATTTAATGATCTGTTTATTTCCGGCGAATCCGGCAACATAATGGAGACATCGTTAACAAATCTCACACTGTTGATACGGATAAAAGAACCGATAATCACAAGGGAAAACACGAACAGAAGGATGAATTTATTTTTGCCGATAAAATCAAATAATCGATCAAATTTGCTTTTCAACATATTTACTTTGTTTCCCACACAGATGCGTCAATGTCTGAATTTATCTTCACATCATTAAAAACAAGCTCGGTGATATCCTCATTTTTTTCCAACAGGATAATTTTTGAAAGATATTTTTTATCTTCCTGGAAAACAAGGGTGATTTTTGTGAGCATTTTTGATGCAGGGTTGTCCTCTTTGGGCACAAACTCTAAAATAATGGGTTCGGTTTTGACAAGGTTGATATCATAATCATTTATACAGGTCGCATAGTTGCCCGAGAACCAGAACGTGATCTGTTCCACCATTTCTTTGAACATGGGGTTTTCTTTTAACGACAAGGAGGTTGCCCCATTTGATTTATCCCATTTTGTTACCCTGTTTTTAGAAATGATTAAGGAATATTCAATGGGGTCGGTTACAATCCAGGCAAATTTGTCGGGATTTTCGATATAGAGTTTGCCCAAAATGGTAATCGGGGTATCAAACATTGCCATCTGCTTTTTTTGAACAAATATTCCCTGGATGGAATGGACATTGCCCATGTTTTTTTCCACTTCGGATAAAACCGTGTCAACCTCCGAACAAAGAACCTGTGTTCCTGGAATGAAAAATATCAGAATTAAGAAAAATATTTTAAAGCGCATGGGTTGCTCCGTCGTTTTCATAAATTTTTATTTCACCTTCAGCAATCATCTCATCTCCCCGTTTAATAGTTGCGGAAAGGATGCCAAAGTTTCCAAATTTTGTTGTTTTGTAAATATCGGTTATCAATTTTTCTCCGGCAAATCCCTTGGTATACATATTAATTTTTTGCCCCCCGATTAAAAATCCGCCGTGATTTTTAGCACCGGTATCAAATTTTTCAAACCCGTGCATTGCGGCGGCAGATTGTGCCATTATTTCCATGTAGGCCATCTCTTCAATGCTTCCATCTTTTTTAATAAAAGGACTGTCCGTTGAAAAAACAGATTCCACCTGTCCATACCGCTCACCTACTTTCAGAAGGGTTGTGACAACCCGCATCCCTAGCTTTTGGGGGATTAGATGGTTTGTTGACATGGGAAGGTGGGTGATTTTATCACCTTTGTTTTGATTTTTTGGACACATCGGATCAGATGCCAGGTAATCACCGGTCAAATGGTAGGCTCTGCCACGGCATCCACAGCAATCTGTAAATTTTTCACACCCCCGGCAGGGGCCTTTTATCATCTGGGTGTGGTTTCTAATATTTTGGATAACCTCACTGTCCGTCAGTATATTTTTCAAGGAGGTTTTCCGAATATTGCCAATTGGAAGCAGCATTCCCGCACAGGGATAGACAATCCCGTCCCTTGCGACAAAACAGCTGTCATGGACTTTTTTGCAGTTGATGCCGGGACCGTTTTCTGGGGTACCATTTTCCGGGGCACAATTTTGGGTGGCACTAACGGATTGGATCTCAATATTTTTGCCATGGATATTTTTGTTATTGTTAATATGGCATTTGATAAATGCGATTATATCCGATGTTTCAGGGGACAATAATGGGTTGTTAAGTAAGATAATTGTTTGTGCGCCAAGCTTGGTTGCCTGGGTGACAAGATCTGTGATTTCATCAAATGACAGCTTGTTTTCAAAGGTCTGGATTTCGTCCGTTTTCCCCCCCAGATCTATCTCAATAGAAGAGATGTGTCCTTTGTCCATGGAATGTTGTAAAGGTGTCATATCAACCCTGGATGCTCGTCTATAAAAGTTTGCATGATTGTTCGAACATGGTTTTTCAATTCAAAACCAGTCATGTGTTGATACTCATGATATGCCAATGCAGGCAGTTTATGAATTTCAATTTTTCCGGGATTTATTATCAAACTATTGCGTTTGGGTTTGTCTTCATTTCCCAGGATACACAGGGGCACAATTTTAAGCTTATTTTCTTTTGCCACCCGGAACAAAGAACTGCGAAACGGTCCCATTTGAGAAGATTCGGACCGCGTCCCTTCGGGAAACCCAATGAGGGAAACCTTTTGATCAAATAATTGTTTGCACTCAATTAAAAAATCATCAAAGGGCATGTTTCGAATATTTAAATATCCGGCAAGCTGTGCACACAACCCAAGTATCGGGATTTTAAAG
>JAFLJU010000580.1 GCA_022712835.1 Desulfobacteraceae bacterium | reverse complement strand
GACCACCCTGTCAATTTTTCAGCCACAGGATTCATTGTGACGATATTGGCGGAAAGATCCACCGTGATAACCGCATCCCCAATGGAACTTAGTGTGATTTTCAAATACTCACGGCTCTCATGAATTTCTCTGGTGATTTTTCTGACATTTTTTCTCAATTGAACGTTATAAAGAAAGATCAGGATTGAAAAAACCAAAATGAATCCTATCATCATAAGGAGTCTGTTTATCCACACAGAAAAGGGCTGGTGATAATCTTTATAAAGGAATCCATCTAAGGAGAAATCACGGCTGATCATCCCCAATTTTTGATATGTCTCTTTGATGTGGCCCCATCTTTCAGGGTTGTTGTGACCGATTTCCACAAGATCCGGGTGGATGAGATTTCTTAGCTGTTTTTGCTCAAAAGCCAAATGGTCCTTGGAATTTTGGGAATGGTATTTATTTATTATAATATCTATAAGTTCGTCAGGATTGGCAAATGCATATTTCCACCCTTTAAAACTGGCATTCATAAATGCCAAAATAAGCTTTGGATTTTTTTTAACCCTATCCTGGGTTGTAAAAAGCGTATCACCATAGAAATCAATCCCATAATTTATGGGCCTGATAAGATTAACCGGGATCCCCTTTTCTCCCAATAAAAATGGCTGATTCGCCAGACTTCCATTCATAGCGTCAATCTTGCCGGAAATAAATTTATTATTAGCACTCTTATTTTTGTCCAGAATATTGAGGGTTTCAAGATTGATCCCCTCATTGAGAAACATGGCCTGAAATTCTGGGAGTTCATTTTTGTTGAGCATGATATTTTTACCGATAAAATCATGGGGCGAGAGGATATTTTTGTCTTTTCTTGCGATGATCGTTCTTATCGAATGCTGCATAATGGGCGCAAGTGCAACAATTTTCATCCCCTTTGATCTTAAAAAAATCAGTTCTGAACCCAGTACGCCGAAATCCGCCTTGCCGGAAATAACCCTGTCCTGAACGCTTAAATTTGGCCCTCCTTCATGAATTTCAACATCCAGGCCGACCTCTTTATAAAATCCCTTCTCCCTGGCAGCATAATATCCGGCAAATTGAAATTGATGATACCATTTGAGCTGAAGTGTAACTTTAGTCAATGAATTTTCACTTGAGGTTGCATTAACCGGATAGGAAAGGAAAAAGGTTAAAAAAAGAAGCGTTAAAAGAAAGAGGGATAATAAATACTTAAGGTTGAAAGAAAATTTGTATGTAAAAAATGCAGAACGATAATTATCAAGTTTCATACGATTCCTTCAATTTGCATTTGTGTTTTGCAGCTATCTTAAAATACGCGCAACCATTATATATTACAAATTTAATTTATATTAAAAACAGAATGCTTTGCTCTAGGATGTTTCTAAAATTGAAAGTGCCTTGTTGGCAATTTGGTGGATATCTTGGACATAATCCACAGCCCCCGCATTTATGGCCTCCTTGGGCATTCCGAACACGACGCAGGATTTTTCATCCTGGGCGATATTGATTGCCCCGGCTTTTTTCATCTCCAGCATTCCCTGGGCCCCATCCTTGCCCATGCCGGTGAGAATAATACCAAGGGCATTGGCACCGGCGTACATGGCAACAGTTTTGAACAATACATCCACCGCCGGTCTCTGGTAATGGACAAGGGGGCCTTGTTTAACCTCCACATAATATCTGGCCCCACTTCTCTTGAGAAGCATATGGAAATTTCCCGGTGCGATCAACACCTGACCGTCCAGTACGGTATCTCCATTTTCCGCCTCTTTCACCCGCATCTGGCACAACTCATTGAGTCTTTCCGCAAAAGACGTGGTAAATTGGGCTGGCATATGCTGTACAACTACAATCCCCGGCGAATTTGGTGGCATTTGGATTAATACTTTTTTGATGGCTTCGGTTCCGCCGGTGGAAGCGCCAATGGCAATAATTTTATGTGTGGTCTGGGTAAGGGCCTTTGAGACTGGCCTGCAAACGCTTTCGGTTTTTCCATTGTGAAGGGGTGATATTAATTTTGCCCCGTATACCGCCCGTATTTTTTCGGCCAGCTGCACCCCCATATCCCCAACCGAATAGGCAGAATTTGGTTTGGAAAGAACATCAAGGGCACCTAGGGAAAGTGCTTCAAGGGCCAATTTGCTGTTTTGGGTCGTAAGAGAGCTGACAATGATCACCGGAAGGGGATAGTGGATCATTAATTTCTTTAAAAATGTGATCCCATCCATCCGGGGCATTTCAATATCAAGGGTAATGACATCTGGCTTCAGTTTGACAATTTTATCCCGGGCGACATAGGGGTCGCTGGCGGTTCCAATGACAACAATCCCTTTTTGTTTGGACAATTGCTGGGAAAAAACTTTTCGGACAACCGCAGAGTCGTCCACAATCAGCACTTTTATATCTTGGGCCATCTATGAGATCTCCAGAGATTTCTATTCTTCCATGGTCAACAAAATGGCCATTTTTGATTCAGTGGTCTCAACAATTCTGAAGGCTTGTTTTTCAAATCCCTTTGATCCGTCAATTATCTTTGGAATCCCCAATTCAAACGGGGTTTTTGCTTCTATTTTACGCAATGCATTGCCGCAAACCATATTCAGCATCTCTGTCAAGGTCCCGTCAAGATGTTCGGGTGTGAGATTTTCCAGGGATTCACCCATAAAATTTTCGGCCATCTGTTCCACTAAGGTTTCAGGCGCCATGAGGATCATATTTCCTGAAAAATCGCCGTTAAAGGCCAATTCACAAACCAACTTTTTTTCATCCATTCCCGATTTGGCAATGGGTATTTCCGGGCCAAATTCCACCGGCAAAAAAAACATCGTTTCCATGACTTCAGAAATCGAAGTCAGTATCGCTGTCATCAACTGCGTCTTCATAATCAACTTCTCCAAGAATAGTCACAATTAAGTCTCTGATTGTTTCTGCAGTAAAGGGTTTAGTGATATACCCCGCGGCCCCGCAGTCCATAAATTCCTTGATTTTAGATTCATTGCCTTCCGTTGATATCACCACGATGGGAATCTCCTTTGACAGATCATCCTCCTTAAGGGCTTTGATAAACTCAAGACCATTCATAACGGGCATATTGTAATCGGTCAATACAATATCAATCCAGTTTTTTTTCATCAATGCCAGCGCTTCTTCACCATTGGCAGCTTCTAACAACTCTGAGTTTGTGTAACCCGCGGCCTTCAGGGTTCTTTTTATGACCGATCGCATGGGCAAAGAATCATCCACTATCAGTATTGAATACGACATTATTTTTTCCCTTTAATTTTTTTCAGCCATATGTAAAAACGCATCCACTTCTTGCATATTGATACCAAATTGCGCAATGATCATCAAAATATCAGGGGCTGTGATTCCCAGCTTTTTCATCACCTGAGCCTTAAACCGGTAGGAAAGACCGTCTGCCCCCACGCCGTTTCCCATCATCATGCAGATACAGTCTGCAAGGTAAACCCCGGCAACCTCCCGATCTTTGAGCATGCTTTCGTCGGTCAAATGGTGGTGCCTGATAATTTTAATCATTTTCGGACTGAACTTCCACATTTTGGCGATCATGGCCCCCAATTCTGCGTGATCGATTCCCAACACCTCTTTTTCTGCTTCCTGAAAGCTATACTGTTTATCTTTCACCAGATGGATAATTTTTTGTGACCCATCGGCCACATGTTTTTCTAAAATAATTTTCCCAATATCTTTGAGCAGGGCAGCGGTAAACAGGGTGTTTTTGTTTTCCAGACACAACTTTTCCGCCACCTGCTTTGCGACCACGGCAGATGACACGGAGTATTTCCACATCTCCCCTTTCTCTAATCCATATCCTTGCTGGCTGCCGGATAGGGCTTGGGCTCCTGATTTTATCAACGCAAGCTCTATCACCTGATCGGTACCCATCATATTGACCGCATCTTTAATGGATTCTGCCGGGGTTTTAAGACCGAAAAAAGCGGAGTTACAAGTTTTTAAAATACTGGCCGTAATCATGGGATCGTATTGGATCACCCTAGCAATGTCTTCCATGGAGCTGTCAGGGCTATCGACAACGGCCAAAAGTTGATTAACCACAGCCGGGATGGGTTTCAGATTATGTATTTCTTTCATCAACGATTGAAGTGATGTCATATTTTCACCTCCTTTCCACCGGAAGTTTTTACATAAATATCGCCCGTGGTAATTTCTATGCGAACGGTTCGGTTGGTGTTCCCGCCAACATCCTGCTGATTGATCATCACATTGTTCTTTAAAAACATTTTTTTAAGGGCCATGTAATTTCGTTTGCCAATATTGAAAAAACCGCTTTGATCCAGAATTTCAGCACCGCCCGCGACATAGATCCTCATTCGTTGTTTTGCACCCCCAAATTGATAGACCGTTTTAAACAACCTTGGGATACCGGAATCGGCGAACATATAAGGCCTGGCACTAGCCTTTTCCTTATCAATAGAAGATTCGGGCAGCATATAGTGCAGCATGCCAGCCACCCGGACAACAGGATCATATATGACAAGCCCGATACAGGAACCAAGAGAATAGGTAATAAGTGATTCCCCAGGGTTATTACTCACCTTCATATCTGCAACGCCAACAATCTGCTTCATTTTGTATCCTTATTTATCATCCTTATTTATCATCCATTAGAGACAATTGAAAAAATACCATTGATATCAAGAATCAACCCAACTCTTCCATCTGAAAGGATGGCACCCCCTGCTATGCCACCGACATCCTCAAGATTGCTTCCCAGGCTTTTGATAACATATTCATCCTTTCCCAACAATTCATCGATAAGAAGGGCCCTTTTTTCATTTTTTGATTCAACCACCACGACAATACCGTCCTGAACCATTTTTTTCTGCTGGCTGCTATTATAGATTTCGTTCAACCGAATAATGGGAACAAGACTCCCCCGATCCATGACCATCTCCCCTTTGCCCTCAACCGTAAAATAATCTTCTGGCGCCGGTTTAAACGCTTTTTGAATGGCGATGGTCGGAATCACATATTTTTCGTTATCAACCCGGACCAGCATCCCGTCAATAATTGCCAGGGTAAGGGGAAGACTGATGGTAAACTTTGTCCCCCGGTCCTTTTCCGATGCAATATTCAGTTGCCCCCTGAATTTTTCAATTCCAGATTTGACCACATCCATGCCAACCCCCCGGCCCGATACATCCGTCACCTGACTCGCCGTGGAAAATCCGGGTTGAAGTATCAAATCAAATATCTGGGCATCGGTCATCTGTTCACCGCCGGTTATGAGTCCGGTGCTTTTTGCTTTTTCAAGAATTCTATCCCGAGCAAGCCCTTTGCCATCGTCCTCAATTTCGATAATAATATGTCCGCCTTTATGATAGGCTCGCAGCACAATTTCTCCCTGGGAGGATTTTTGTTTTTCAACACGGTCCAGGGGTGACTCGATCCCATGATCCACGGAGTTTCGAATCATGTGCACCATGGGTTCATAAAGGGCATCCACCACGTTTCTGTCTATCTCCGTACCTTCTCCGACCATTCTCAAGTTCACCTCTTTATGGGATTTTTTGGCCAGATCCCTGACAAGACGGATCATTTTCATAAAGGTGGCTTTAATGGGGATCATTCGCATTGACATGGCAATGTTCTGCATATTGGTGACAATCTGTCCCAGGTGGGCCACATTTTGGTTCAATGAGGGATCATCCATTGTTTTTTGCCGCAACATGGATTGGGCAATGACAAGCTCCCCAGCAAAATCAACCAGATCGTCCAGTTTTTGGGTGCTCACCTTGACCTGGCTATCCACTTTCTTTTTGGACTGGGTTTGTGACATAAGGGCGGATGCCACCTGTTTTGGCTGAAGCTTTTTTTCCTCAACCAATATTTCTCCGATTTTTTTCTCCGGTTGTTTTTTCTGAATCTCAAGGGCCTGGTCAAGAGATGTTTGATCCACCATCTGTTTTTGAACCAGAATCGCCCCAAGGGGTTGTGTCTCCTGTTTTATCAAAGAGATCTGGAGGTTTTCCAGTTTATCCCTTAACCCCAACACATCAATATCATCATCAAACTGCTTGATTCCCGTTGATATCCCCTGGCTGACCCTATCGATAAGAATTTTAAGCATATCCACGGACTCAAGAATGACATCGGTAGCCACAGCATTGATCAAAAATTCTCCACTCCGGGCAGCGTCTAAAAGGTTCTCTGTGGAGTGGGAAAGGGTGTTGATTCTGGTCAGGGATAAAAATCCAGACACCCCTTTGATAGTATGGAAGGAACGAAAAATATCGTTGATAATCTCCTTACTTCCCGGATCCTGTTCCAAATCAATCAGCTTGACTTCAATGGTTTCAAGGTTTTCCAGGGCTTCGGATACAAAATCAATCAAAATTTCCATATCGTCTTCTGAGATTTTTTCCAATAATATTTCTTCCGGCTCTGTCAGGGCCGTTATAACTGACATCTCTTCTGGCAGAATCTTTATTTTCTGGTCCTCTTTCAATTCCTCTTTGAATTTTGTTTTCAACAACTCAAGAACGTCTGAATAATCAAAAATAAAGGGCTCACCCCGTTTCAAATGGTTTAGTATTGATTTAAGCAGGATCAACCCCTCTTCAATGGGGCGGGTATTATGCATATTTTCCAACCCCATATTTTCTGCATATTCCATACAGGCAATGGCAATCTCATGAAAAGTGGTGGGTTGAATCTCTTGTGAAACGGCAACAAGATGATCCAATTGGTTGATGATCGCACCCAGGTCCGGCATTTCACCCAGACAAAACCGACTGATTCGTAAAGAAAACGTCCCAAGGCTTTCTTCTAATTTGGCGAAGTAGTCCGACTGGTCATCTGCTTCAGGGACTTTATTTTCCGGGTACAAGGAAGAAGCGTCGCAGCCCGGGTCAATTTCATCTGTCTCCTGCAAGGAGATGGACAAGGAGGAGACCCTGTCCGAAAGAGCCGCCATTTCCCCGTTTAGAATTGCCCCATCAACTTTTTGGGCCCCTTCTTTTTGAGCCCCTTCATTGATAATCGATCTCATCAAATCTCTTATCTCTATGACTTTTTTAGCCGGGGTCTTTAGGGAGAGCTGGATGCATTTCCCATGGATTTGTTTGAGAAGCGGTAACAAACCAGACAACGTATTTAAATCTTCCGGATCTGCCAGAACCAATTCACAGGAAAACTTTTCAACCAGATTGTTTATCATTTCATACGACATCATTTCGTCCCAGTATTTTTTTTGGTATTTTCAAAAACGATCATCCAAGATAAATTTTTGTTTTTGACATCAAACTAACGGCCATGGGTTTTGTTTGAAGGTATCATATATTTATCCCCTATGAAAGTTCAGGAAGCAAGGATTATATAAAAAAATATCGCCGAGAAAAAGGTGCGCCTTGGCCATGATTGAATCAAGACCGTATTATATTGACATTTCGGCATAAAACATGGGATACGAATAGCTTTATCACCCATGACTCAATAAAGATTTTAAAAGCATGCCCACTAAATTTGAATCCAGGTTCACAAACGGCCAGCGTTGGATTAGTGAGACCGAACCTGAGCTTGGGATCGGCACCCTAATATTCCATGACAAAAGAATCGTTAAAATCCATTTCCCCCTTGGTGATTGCCATCGGCAATATTCCAGGAGCATGGCCCCTGTCAAACGCGTGATCTTTAAACCCGGGGACAAAATCCAGAGCCGGGGAGAAAAAAAGATCTGTGTTGAACACATCCGGGAATCCGATGGGCTGTTCTTTTATTGCCAGGGTGATGCTTGTTTATGTGAAACAGATCTTTGTGATACCATGGAATTTTCCCTGCCCCAGGACCAGCTTTTATCCGGTCTTGCCGGCAGCATTAATGCCTTTGAACTAAGAATGTCCATTCTATCCCAACGGTCAGCCTATGAAAAATCCATGGCCAGGGGTTTTTTGGGGGGACAGATTGATTTGATCCCCCACCAGTTTTATATTGCCCGGGAAATTACCGCCAGGGCCTTGCCCCGTGTGCTGCTGTCCGATGAAACAGGTCTGGGGAAAACCATTGAGGCCTGTTTGATTCTCCACCAATTGTTGATCAGCCACCGCATCCAGAGAATTTTAATCATTCTGCCCGAATCCCTGGTTCACCAATGGTTTGTGGAACTTTACAGAAAATTCAACCAAACCTTTCGGATTTTCAATGACGACCATTGTCGGGAAATGGCATTGACCGACCCCGGGATAAACCCCTTTTTGGATAGCCAGCAGGGCATTTGCAGTGTTGAATTTATCCAGGATGGAAACCGGAAACAGCAGATTCTTTCGGCCGGATGGGATATGGTGGTGATGGATGAGGCCCACCATATTCTGGACCAGCCTAATTTTTACACCTTTATGACAGCCCTGGGAAAAAGAACCCGAGGTCTAATGCTCCTGACAGCCACCCCGGAACAAATGGGACTTCAAACCCATTTTTCCCAGTTGCAGTTGCTGGACCCGGACCGGTATTTTGATCTAAACGCATACCAGGAACAGACACGGGTCTATCAAGAAACCGCCACAAAGGTTGAAGCCCTTATCAAGGCAAAAAAAGATCCCGGTCCCTTGTTGGATGCCTATGGGCCGGGCCGGGTCATTTTCAGGAACCAACGCTCGGTGATCAAGGGATTTCCCAAAAGGAGGGCCCGGCTGATCCCCCTCAAAGGCAATTCAGACCAAATCAAAAGGATCAACCAGGAAGATGAAACGCCAGATTTCCTTACCAGGCAAGGATTGGCAACCGATCCCAGGATTGTATGCCTGGCAGCCCTTGCCAAAAAAATCAAACCGGAAAAAATCCTGGTTATCTGTAATTCCAAAGCCAAGGTGGAAGCCATTGACCAGGCATTACAGACCCATCTATCCATTGATGTGGCCAGATTTGATGAGACCATGACCCTTCTTGCCCGGGACCGGAATGCCGTCTGGTTTTCCAAACAGGACGGGGCACGGCTGCTCATCTGTTCTGAGATCGGCAGTGAAGGCAGGAATTTTCAATTTGTTCATCATCTTTTTTTATTTGACCTGCCGCTGAACCCAGAGCTATTAGAACAACGAATCGGTCGTGTGGACCGGATCGGTCAGAAACATGAGATCCAGATTCATATTCCTTTTGTAAAAGATTCAATGGGTGAGATCCTGGCCCATTGGTATATGAAAGGGCTGAACCTGTTTGAAGAAAACATCAACGGGGCCCATGCCATTTTCAAACGCTTTGAGGACCGGCTCACCCATTTGATTATGGAAACAAAAGCCCTGGGGAAAATCCCCAGACAAGTTTTGGATCATTTGCTGAAAACCGCAGCCCAGCACACCGCTAAGACCCAGGAACAACTCACTCAAGGTAAAAACATTCTGCTGGAACTCAATTCATTCAAACCAGGGGTTGCAAGGGAACTGATTGAGAACATCCAGGCCTTAGACCAGGACCCTGCCCTGGAACAACTGCTTGAATCCCTGCTGGCCCATTATGGCATTGATATGGACAAAACCATTGATATAAAAGGAGAAAAAATCATCCGGCTTAATGTGGATCGGCCTGTGGACGAAGCGTTTCCTGCCCTTCCCCGCCACGGAAGTGTGATCACCTTTGACCGGCAGACAGCCATTTGCCGGGAAGATCTTGGTTTTTTCAGCTGGGATCACCCTTTTGTGAATCAGGCCTTTGATTACTTCATTACCAAATCAGAAGGCATTTCAGCAACCGCTTGCATAAAGGGAGAAACCCCAGGACTATTTCTTGAAGTCGTTTTTGTCCTTGAGTGTGTGGCACCGGCCTTCTTGAATATGGAACGGTTCCTGTCTGCTGAACCCATCCGGATACTTGTCGACCACCTGGGTGAGAACCATAGTGATCAAGACCCCTTACCTAATTTTAACGCTTGTCTTGAACCGGATGATCCGGCCTGGTTTCTGGAGTTTGAACAAATCAAGACCCAATTAATCCCGGACCTGCTTTCAAAGGGCAACCTTCTGGCCCAGAAAAAAGCGGATCTGCTCATGGCAGCCTCCAGAAAACAAATTTTAATGACGGTTGGCAAAGAGGTGGAACGGTTAATCGCCTTGCAAAAAATTAATCCGAATATTCAAAAAACAGAAGTTTCATTTGCAAAGGAACACTTGAAAGAATTATTGGATCACCTGTCCCGGGCAGCCCTGCGCCTGGATGCGCTTCGGCTCATTCGGTGCAACCCTGAAAAATAGACCTCTGAAAAATAAGCCCCTGAAAAATAGACCCCGAAAAGACTTAGAAAGGAAAAAGACCCTATATAAAATATGATAGGTGGGTTGCAATTTTCTTTAAAATCTCTATAATTTAAGTAATATAAAAAATGAAGACCCAATTTTTAGGATGATTCGCCATGAATATAAATACAGCAACCTATAGCCCTTATTCACCCAGGAATACATATTTAGGTGCGAATTCAACCAATCCATCAACACAGAATCAAATCGCGAAAACACAGAATCCATCAAACACAGAATCTGCTTCCGGGGCAACTTCCAATGGGAATCAAGATCCTCTAAAACCTGAGAACCCCCATTCTGAACCCGGGCAGCAAACTGCTGAAAAGCAAACCGCTGAAAAGCAAGCAGCAGAAAAACAGACCCCAGGCAAAGACAAGTTTCTAACCCCGGAAGAGCTCCGATTGGTCACAGAACTCAAACAGACCGATACAGATGTTAGAACCCATGAGATGGCGCATATAGCTGCCGGGGGCAGCCTTATCACTTCCGGAGCAAGCTTCTCCTATAAACGCGGGCCGGATGGAAATAATTACGCCGTGGGAGGGGAAGTTGGCATTGATACCTCGGCAATATCGGGAGACCCCCGGGCGACGCTGCAAAAGATGCAACAGGTTAAACGCTCAGCCCTGGCACCAGCCAGTCCCTCGAGCCAGGACATAAAAGTGGCATCCCAAGCAAGTGCCATGGCAGCAAAGGCCAGTTCCGATCTAACCAAGCTCATGGCAGAAGAACAGGCAGCCTCCAATGAATCCAAGGCTTTTGGCAAGAAAAAGCTGGCATCTGATTCCTATATCAAAGTAAACAATCTGCCCGAAGAGAGTACCAGCACATTCGACCTGGCTGTCTGATCCGCTTTCTATTATCCGCTTTCTAATTTTTTCTTTTTAACTGCATCATTTGATCAATTTTACCATCTGCTTGAATCCATCCCCGGAGGCTTGCTTCATTAACTCAAAAAGAATCATTTCCACACTGGTGATCTGTCCTCCGGACTGGACCAATCGCTGAAGACCTATTTCTTTATTTTCCTTTGTTCTGGATGAAACACAATCGGCAGCCACCTGGACCTGATATCCCTGGTTTAAAAGTTCATATCCTGTCTGATGAACACAGATATGGGTTTCGATGCCGGTCAGCAACACTTGATTTCTGCCCAAAGATTTGAGTTTTTCTGCAAATTTCGGCTCTTGGCAGCAAGAAAATGAAAATTTATCAATGGGAGCATTTCCCTCCATAAGACACGACAGTTGATCAATGGTGCCCCCGAGCTTGGAAGGGATCTGTTCCATCCAGATAATCGGAACATTCAATATTTTCATTCCCTTTATCATTAGTTCAAGAGAGCTGAACAATTTTTCCTTATCATGCATCAACTGGGCCAATTGCCCCTGAACATCCACCAGAAGCATCACGGAATTATCAATTTCGAACACGATACACCCCCCTTATATAATTATATTATAGAAACAACAGTAGCCGAACCCATCTCCTTTTTTTTAGGAACCCGAAATTTCATTTATACGTATCACTTCAAAAAGAAAAGACAAGTATTCTTTTTTATGTCCATATTTCCGTTGAGAAAACTTAATCTCTATCCGGAAAAAAACAACTAAAATCAATATCTTCAAGATTTGAAAAATCAATTTTATCCATCACCACTATATTGCCGGGATAGTGGTGACGAACCATAAAGGTTCGGATTTGTTCCATGGAATCTTTTGCGATCAACAAATCTTTTTGAGTAAAGGTGTTGTATATGATTCCTATAAGTGGAATGTTCCTTGATCTCATGGCTTCAATGGACAAGCAGGTATGGTTTATGCTGCCAAGCCTTGAGGAGGCAACCAGGACAACCGGATACTGGTTTTCCATGATATAGTCCAGAACCATCGTCCTTGAATTCAACGGTACCATGAGGCCACCTGCACCCTCTATCAAAACGGTGGTGAATTCCTTTTCAAGTGCAAGGGTTGCCTCTATAATGTGTTTTGTATCAATCTTTCGACCTTCCATACTTGCCGACAAATGCGGGGAGGAAGGGTGCCGGAACAGGTAGGGGCATGTCAGCCCTTTTCTGTCTTGCTCCAGAAGGTCGCACCCCATGAGTTGCCGGTGAACACCGATGTCGTCGGACACGTCTGTGCAGCCGGTCTGGACAAGTTTCTGGGTAATAACGCTGGACTGTTTCAACAAAAATCTTGCCAGAAGACCTGTGGCAATGGTTTTTCCGATATCGGTGTCAATGCCGCTGATAAATATGGAACCCATAAATTATTACCTCAAACAGGACACAATAAGGTCCGGAACCTTTTCGATGTCCTTGTATTCAATGTCTGATGTTAATGAAAACCGGATTCTGGACTGATTCTCCGGAACTGTTGGCGGTCGAATTGGAAATGCCAGAAACCCGTGATCCATGAGAAGCATAGAAAGTTCCACAGCCTTTGTGTTGCTTTTTGTTATCACAGGGATAATATGGCTTTGCCCGAGGAAAGGGATGTGTTTTTTTTCAAGTGCATTTCGAAATGCATTGGAAACCTTGAAAAGCTTTTTGCGGTGTTCACTGAAATTATTCATGTGTTGGATGATGAAACGGTTCCAGTTGACAGCCACCGGCGGAAGCGCAGTGGTATAGATCAAAGATCGCATATGGTTAATCAAATAATCTTTAAGAAGACAGCTTGTAATTGCATAGGCGCCATGGGAGGCCAATGCCTTGCCCATGGTCCCTAACAGGATATCGATCTTGCCATGGACACCAACTTCATAGCACAACCCCTGGCCCTGGGCGCCGTAGATCCCCACGGAGTGTGCTTCATCCACATATAAAAGGGTATCAAAGGATTCTTTGAGCTGGATCAGGGCCTGGATGTCCGCAAGATCCCCATCCATGCTGAAAACAGATTCTGTGATGATGAGCACAGTTTCATAGTTGGCTCGGTTATTTTCAAGAAGCATTGCAAGGTCTGATATATCATTGTGTTTAAAAATCATGCAGTCGGCTTTTGACAAACGGATCCCATCCACAATGCTGGCATGGTTCAAGGCATCCGACAGGATAAGGTCCTTTTTACCGGTCAGGGCCGGGATAATTCCGATATTGGCGTGGTATCCGCTATTAAAGACAAGGGCCGCCTCCCTGCCATAAAACCGGCACAGTTTTTTTTCAAGGTTTTCATAAATATCGGAGTTGCCGGTCAAAAGCCGTGAGGAAGAAGAACCCAGTCCAAATTCATGGGTCATATTCTCTTTATCCATGCCTTCATAAAATTTTTCACACAGCGCTGTGTCTGTGGAAAGCCCTAAATAATCGTTGGAGGACAGGTTCAGGCAGGTTGTATTTTTAAATTCAATGGTGTTGCCCTCTCTTTTTCCAATATTTTTTAATGACCTTAACTGACCCTTATTTTCAAGGGAAATGAGTCTGTCCCGGAATTGATTTTGTGGAGAAGGTTGTAACAACTTCATCATGACTCCTGACAAACGATGTGCGTAATCGCTTCCGTTAATTTGCCAAGTTCCAAGGTTTCCATAATATAGGGGGGCATTGTATAAATCAGCCTGCCAAAGGGTCTGATCCAGACACCCTGCCGGACAAAAGCTTCCTGAATTTTTTCCATGTCTACGGCTTGTTTCATTTCCACCACGCCAATGGCGCCAAGCACCCGGACATCTTTGACCCGGTGGGATGTCTTGCATGGGGATAAACCATTGATCAGGCCGGATTCAATTTCTTGGATTCTTTTCTTCCAGTCCTGGGACAAAAGAAGGCGGATACTGGCTGCCGCCACACTACAGGCAAGAGGATTTCCCATAAACGTAGGGCCGTGCATGAATCCTTTGCATTCGCCTTCAGAAATCACCCTGCTGATTCGGTCGGAAGTCAAGGTGGCCGCAAGGGAAAGATATCCACCGGTCAATGCTTTTCCAAGGCACAGGATATCTGGCTCAATACCCGCATGGTGACAGGCAAACATTTCACCGGTGCGGCCGAATCCTGTGGCAATTTCATCGAGGATAAGCAAAAGATCATATTGAGTACACAACTCTTTTACCCTTTTCAAATACTCGGGAGAGTAAAACCGCATGCCACCCGCACCCTGGACAATGGGTTCTAGGATAACAGCAGCACAGGACGTATGATGGGTTTCCACAAGCCGCCGGATCGAGTCCAGGTGTTTTTCCTCCCAGGGCTCATGAAAAGCACATCCGGGTGCATCGGCAAAATAGTGCTGGTGTAGGACATCTTTAAACACATGATGCATGCCGGTAACAGGATCACAAACAGACATGGCATAAAACGTGTCTCCATGGTATCCGTTCCGAACAGTGATCATTCGGTTTTTTTTAGACAGGTTCAGGGACTGCCAGTACTGGAGCGCCATTTTGATGGCCACTTCAACAGACACTGAACCGGAATCACATAAAAAGACTTTATCCAGCGTCGCCGGTGTTATATCGATTAAAAGCTTTGACAGATCAACGGCAGGCTCATGGGTCAAACCACCAAACATTATATGAGACATTTTTTTAAGCTGCTGTTCAATTGCCGCATTCAATACCGGATGATTATAACCATGAATGGCGGCCCACCAGGAAGACATGCCGTCGATAAGCCGGGTTCCATCCATAAGCTTGATGTAAACGCCCTCGGCTGATTCAACCGGATAGGTTTTCAAGGGATGCGTCATGGAAGTGTAGGGGTGCCATACATGCTCCCGGTCAAAGGTTTTTATCTGATCCATATTGTGTTTCATATCAACCCATGCTATTTTCGTTAACCATTTAAAAATTATTTAGTTAACCAAAATCTGACAACAAGTCAATACGATAATATGGAAATTTACCCAATGTCATTGAATACAGAACACTATCTGGCCATTGCCAAGGGAATCATTACAGATTCCCCGCCTGATTTGAAAACCCTGGAGGATATTTGCGAAACACCGGATGAAGCCGTCTTTAATCTTTTGCCCGGGGCGGACCTGATTCGTAATTTCCATAAAGGGAAAAAGATTCATCTATGCACCATCTGCAATGCAAAGTCCGGTAAATGCTCGGAAGACTGTGGGTTTTGTCCCCAGTCCGCATTCCATCAGACTCAAATCGAAAGTTACGGACTTCTTGGAAAAGAAGAACTCACCCAGATCCCCAAAAGCCTTTCTGATACACCTGTGAACCGGTATTCGGTTGTGACCAGCGGCAAAGGGTTGAGTTCCGATGAAGTGGATCTGGTGGCCCAGGCATTTTCAAGCCTTGAAGAAAAAAGGCTGTCCCATTGTGCTTCCCTAGGGATCATCCAGGATCGAGATTTTGACGTCTTGAAAAAAGCCGGGGTCACCCGGTATCATCACAATCTTGAAACTGCGGAAAGCCATTTTGAAAAAACATGCACCACCCACACCTTCAAGGACCGGGTTGACACCATCAAACGAGCTCAAAAAGCCGGGTTCGAGATCTGTTCCGGCGGGATATTCGGAATCGGTGAAACCAACCGTCAAGTACTGGAGCTGGCCCTTGAATTAAAACGCCTGGATATTGATGCCGTGCCCCTGAACTTTTTATCTCCCATTCCC
>JAFLJU010000032.1 GCA_022712835.1 Desulfobacteraceae bacterium | reverse complement strand
GCTGGCAATAAAATGCGCACCATCCTTGCCACCCTGACCAAGAACCGAATCATTGCCCTGATTGTGGGCGCCTTTGTCACCATGGTGGTCCAATCCTCCAGCGCCACAACCGTCATGCTGGTCAGCTTTGTCCAGGCAGGGCTGTTAAACCTGGTCCAGTCCATGGGCGTAATCCTGGGAGCCGATATCGGCACCACCATCACCGCCCAGATGATTGCCTTTAAACTCACGGATTATGCCCTTCTCATGGTGGCCATTGGGTTTCTCGCCAAGCTGTTGGGCAAAACAGAAAAATCAAAATCCATTGGCGATATTATCCTGGGATTTGGTATCCTTTTTTTTGGGATGAAACTCATGAGCGATGCCATGAATCCTTTGCGCAGCTTTCCCGCCTTTATTAATCTGATGAAAGATATGGAAAATCCCTTGATGGGAATTTTATTTGGTGCCGGCTTTACCGCCGTTGTCCAGAGCAGCAGCGCCACCACCGGGGTACTCATCGTCCTGGCCCAGCAGGGACTGATTTCCCTGGAAGGCGGTATCCCGGTTATCTTTGGTGCCAACATCGGTACCTGTGTCACCGCAGCCCTTGCCGGTATCGGTGCCACACGGGAAGCCAAGCGGGTGGCCATTGCCCACATCATGTTCAAAATCGCCGGCGTGTTTTTGTTCATTTTCTGGATTCCCCAGTTTGCCGACCTCATCCGTGCACTGGCAGCCAAATTTGGTTCCGGCACCGCCAGACAGCTTGCCAATGCCCACACCCTGTTCAATGTGAGCCTGGGACTTTTTTTTCTACCTTTTATCCCTATTTTTTCAAAAATCATCTATTTTATCTATCCGGAAAAAGAAATATCGAAATCCCGGGAAATCAAAACCTGGTATATTGAAGATGCGGTACTTGAAACCCCTTCCCTTGCCATTGACCTGGCCCGGACGGAAATGTCCCGCATGGCAAAGCTGTTGGGCCGGATGCTAAATGCCATCATCATTCCCTTTCTTTCCGACGAAACCCATATATCAAACAAGGGAAAGCCAGATGAAGAGACAAAGCTGCTGCTCAAGGAAATTCCCAAAACAGACGCCATACACAATGACCTCACCCTGCTACAGGGGTTGGACCTGCGGGAAGAAAAAATAGATTTCCTGGAAGAAAAAATCACGGGTTATCTCACCCATATCGCCCAGGGGGCCATTACCGAAAAACAGGCAGAAGAAGTCTTTGGGATGGTTTCCATTGTAAAGGACATAGAAAGCATGGGGGATATTATTCATCGGAACATGATCCCCCTCATTGCCAAGAAAAAACAGCTCCGCTTTGATTTTTCCCTGGAAGGAAAAGAAGAATTGCTTATCTATCATGGCAAGGTTTCAAAACAGATCCGATATCTGGAAGCGGCATTCAAGGAAACAGATGCCAAACTGGCCCATAAAATAATGCAAAAAGAGCGAAAATACCTGGATCTGGAATCCAGCTACCGGGCACGGCACTTAAAGCGAATTATTATGAAAGATGAAAAATCCATGGAAACCACCGAAGTTCACCTGGAACTGATGGATCTGATGAAACAAATTGTGTTATATTCTGCCAATATCGCCCAGACCTATATCGGCACCACCCCGGAAACCGGAGACGATCACCTGACAATTCAAAAAGAATAGGAAGAAACCGTACCAATGTAAAATCTTCTTGGAAAAAAGGACGATTTTTATTGTTTCTTGACATTCAGGTCTATGTCGCATAAATGTATATTTGAATACTAAATCTTATTTACTATTTGAATTACCTTCATTTCCAGCCTTTTTCATTCTGAACTCAAATCGCCAAGCCATCCATTTGTATACATTTTTTTTGAGGATTCAATCATTGGACGTCAACACAAACCCAGGGAGGGAAGCATGAAAATGAAAGCTTTGGCAATATTATTCGTTCTGGCGATTTTCACATTGTTTTTTTGGGGATGTGGAAGCGAGCAGATCGTTGACGTTGCTGCCGTCACCGCACAACCCCAGGAATTTGTTGGTTCAGACACCTGTAAGATGTGTCATCTGGAACATTATGATTCATGGAAAATGACCATGCACTCTCGCATGCTACAGGATGCAAAGGCCAATGAAGATGCCATCATTGTATCCATCGACGAAAAGACGATACGCACGGACCTGGCAAAACTGGGTGATAAGTTAAAAGTGCCGGCAGATCAAATCTATGTTCCGAAAAAGGACGAAATTCTCTATACCATCGGAAGCCAGTGGAAACAACGATATCTGGTGAAAAAGCAGGACACCTTTTATATTTCTCCCATCCAATACAATGCAGATACCCATCGCTGGGTAAATTACCATGAAAAAGACTGGGACAAGCGTCCCTGGCTGTTAAAATGCGGAGGATGCCATGCAACGGGTGTGGATCTTGAGGCGAACACCTTTACAGAACCGGGCGTTGGGTGCGAATCCTGTCACGGTAAAGGTTCCTGGCATGCGGCATTGCCAAAAACCGCTGTGTTTGAAAAACGCCAGACCATTGTCAATCCAGCCAAGCTGACCATGGGCGTGGCCGCACAAATCTGCGGATCCTGCCATAACCGTGGTAAGTCCACCATGAAAAAAGGCGGCGGATGGCCGGTGGGTTATGCACCTGGCAGGGCCCTTGCAGCCTATTACAAATCAACCTCTTTTGAGGGGGGTGATGTAAAACATGTATATGCCAATGAATTCTCCAAGGGGCATCATCAACAATATATTGACTGGCAGCAATCCATGCATGCAGCAGAAGGCGTCACCTGTACCTCCTGCCATTATGTACACCAATTAGGCATGCCGCCAACCCGTTCCCAGACAAGCTTTGCAGGGTCAAAGCAATGCCTGAGCTGCCATGAAATGATCAACAATAATTTCGGACACTCCATTCATTCCTTTGCAAATTGTGTGGGCTGCCATATGCCGAAAATTGCAAAGAGTGCCGAATCAGGCGATATTCGCAGCCATGTTTTTGTGACCCTGCTGCCCGAAGACACCCTGAAAAACCCGAAAGTTCCCAATTCATGCCAGGCCTGTCACAAGCATAAGAATGATGATTTAAATGACCTTCAAACCGCCTGGAAAACCCTTTCAAAGATACCGAAACCCGTGGGTCAGGCAATTGAATCAATTAGTTACAAAAAGGCCAATTAAAAAGCCGGGAGTGGGTTATGCGAAATTCAATTTATATACCTATAGTTTGGATAATACCCTTAACCCTGCTTACGACCCTCCTCTTCCCTGCCCTGTCCCTGGGGCAGGGGGAGGTAACATCTTTTATCAATCGATACAAGCAGCATGAAGTCAGCACGGGTTACTATGAACAATATGAAATGATGCCGAGGCATGAAAGCCCGCTGGTGCGAAGATTTCGTGGCGCTGATCGTCAGCCGTTTACCTACAGCACCACCGCAGCGGCCGTCCGAAATCGCTCCCGTTTGGCTAATTCCCATTCCGGGATAAAATTTTATGACAATAGGCGGTGTGAAGAATGCCATGTCAATGAAACCCATGATATCCATACGGCCCGGGCGAACCTCACCTGCCGTCAGTGCCATGGCCCGGAACCCATCGCCAGCATCCGTCATTACTTTTCCCCCATGAACCCCATCAGACGCCATGCCTATGTCTGTGCCAAATGCCATGAGGGTGCCTCTGCCTCCTTTGCCACCTATGTGATCCATGAACCGGCAGCCGGCGCCATCAGTACCCGAACCGGTTTTCCGGCCCTTTATTACTCCTATTGGTTTATGCTGATGCTTTTGGCAGGGACCCTGGCATTTTTCATTCCCCATTCATTATTGATGGGGCTAAGGGAATTGTTCAGGAAAAAAAAGGATAATTAAATATGATGCAAACAACACGCATTAAGCGATTTAGTATTCTGGACAGGGTGTTCCATCTTTTCCTGATGCTCACCTTTCTCACCCAGGCCGCCACCGGATTCAGCCGCCTGTTTTTCCCAACGGCCTGGGGAAAAAGCCTCAACATGGCTTTCGGGGGATATGATACCTCCATGCTCATCCACAAATGGGTGGGAGTCCTTATGATTTACGGATTTATTTTCCATACCATCTACCTTTTGACAAGGATCGACTGGAAAAATTTTGGGAGCAGCATTTTCGGGCCCGATTCCCTCGTACCCAATTTTACCGATGCAAAACATCTTTGGCAGAGAATTCTCTGGTTCTTCGGGATTGGGTCACAGCCAAAGATGGGGCGGTGGGCCTATTGGGAAAAATTTGATTATTGGGCGGTCTATTGGGGAATGCCCCTTTTAGCCATTACCGGGCTTGCCCTCATGTATCCGATTTTTGCCAGCCGGTTTGTGCCGGGGTGGGCTCTGAACATTGCGGTGTTATTGCACAGGGCAGAGGCGATCCTGGCGATTTCCTATATTTTTATTGTTCATTTTTATGTGGGGCATCTGAGACCCACCAGTTTCCCCATGAACGAAGCCATGTTTAGCGGAAGCATGTCCTTAGAAGAGATGGAAGAAGAGAAACCGGCCTGGCTCGACCGGCTGAAAAAAGAGGGGAAACTTGAAACCGCCAAAGTTAAACCGCCGTCACCCCTGTATAAAATCGTTTATTTTATATTTGGGTATGCAGCCCTGGGATTTGGAATCTATCTTTTAATCAACGGAATTGCCTACAGCCGTTATATCACCCTGCACTAAGCCTATTATGTATATTGAGTGGGAAGAGTATGGAATTCTTCCCACTCTTTTATTTTCCCTTTGTCCCCCATAATTTTATGACATAAATCAATGTAATCAATGTGGAAAACCATACAAAAAATTATAATTTTATGAAAAGAATAAAAATATGAGATCTGGAAAAAGAATAACGAAAGATCATTTTTACCTGGTTTTTATCATTCTTTTATTGATCGGCATTCCCTTGGGTATTCGGGCATATGACCACTCCTTAAAACCCCGGAACCTGCCTCCTGACACCAGGGAATTCACCCTGACGGGGAACTCCCAGAAGGGCTGGATATTAGGGGAGGTCCAGGCATATGATATTCTTTCTATTTTTAAAAAGGAGGAGGTGCAAACAAACCCTGTATTAAAGGTTACCAAGGGAGATCAGGTTGTTTTGAAACTAAGGAGTTCTGATGTGACCCACGGGTTTGCCATGAAGGCATTCGGGATATACATTTCAAAGGGTATTGATCCGGGTCAG
>JAFLJU010000575.1 GCA_022712835.1 Desulfobacteraceae bacterium | reverse complement strand
TCAAGGCCAAGACCTTTCCCCTGATGATCCGGGGATATCCCCAAAATGGATAAATACCAGAAATTGTCAGACACCACCCCTCTTGATTCCTCTGACATAAAATCCACAATTTGGCAATAGGTGTCAAGACTTTCCCTGCCCAGATGTTCCAATAAAAATTGTTTTTTGTTTTGGGTGATTTGCAGGCCTAGGGCTTTATCAACCGGTTTTGACCAAAGACAAGCCCCCTGGGTGAGCTCTTTTGTCAGGCCTAAATTACCGTGGTCCCGGGCTTCCTTCATGGAATAATCCATGTATTTAAGCATGGCTTCTTTTGCCGTTGCCGGATCAATGGAGGCCCTTTGTTCCAGGGTGATATAAAAGGGATCTTGGGTCAGTGCTTCATACAAGGCGATGGAAATGGCTTTGTTCATGAACGGATAGGTCATACGCTGGGGGTTCCCAAAGGAAGAGGTTTTTTTGATAAGAAAACATAGGTGTAAAAATATAACCCTGGCCGGACGGGCATAAAATATTGTGCCCGTCCGGCAGGGTTAAAGGTTTCTAACTTTTCGAAACCGATGAAAAAACATTCAAATTCGGCTTATTTACGTTTTTCCTAGGGGGAGAACATCGGACCATTGTCCGACCATTTCACCTTCCAGCGTAAATAACTTGAATTCCAACTTGAAAAAGACAAGTTCCTCACCGTTGGTTCCATGTTGCCGGGTGGAGGACATTTCACTTCGAACCACATAGTCAAATTCGGTGGCACTTTTGTCCACAAGGCGAGCCACGCCAGAATTAAGAATGGTTTCAGTTATCCGATCGTAAACATCTGCCATGCGGATACTCTCATCATCGGTGTTGTTGAGCAATGCTGAGACAATCAATTTTGGCCGTTTCGTGCCCCACCCCTGAACCAATCGAGAAGAAAGCATCTTATTGGTCACAACTTCTGCAAAGGCGGTATAATCCGCCATGGTTAGATCTGTGCTTAAATGTGCCCTGGTGTTCTGATCCAGAACCGCAACTTTTCCCTGGCTCCCCACGGGGGTGGTACTGACACATCCGCTAAGTAAAAACATCAAGCACATCATGCCCAAAACAATAAAATTTGAAAATCTGGTCATCATCGAATCCTTTTTTTTTAAATAATTATGTTAAAAATTTAAATGTATATCTTTGTAACTATTGATCATTCTTCTAATCGTTTTTCTGGTCTTTTTCCTTTTGAGAATCCATGAAAAAATCACCAGGCAGCCGCACAACCACTTGAATCTGGTAAGCAGCAGGATCTTTTCCAACGGATTGAAAATTTTGAATTTGCTTAGGGGCCAGCGAAAATCGGTGCCAGGCCGGATTGGAATTAATGGTAAACCCGTCCTTGTCCTGCCATTCGATTTTATATTCAAGATTTAATTTTTGTTTTGAGAGGTTTTGCATGCTCACCTCAGTGCGTTGAAAATTGCCAACCGAACCAAACCGCACATTGGTCATTACCAATTTGTCCAATAATTGTGATGAGGCTAAAACCAAGAGGGCTCTTGGATGACTTGCATCGATGGTTTTATCTTTGATATGCGAAACATTCGCACTTTGTTGCGGTGCAACGCATCCCACCATGCCCCCCAGAATTACAACTGAGAAGAAAACCCCCATCCATTTTTTGAATAATTTCATATCTTCACCCATAATTTTTCACTTTGATTAATATAAAGAACCTTATCAAACGATCTTGCATAAATAAAATTATGATCATTTTCTCGCAGGGTCAATTTTTTCTCTGTCAGAACCCTGCCCTTTGCATCGAGGCTAACCAGCTTTAAGTTACCACTACCTGGGGGAAGAAATAATCTTGCCGCCAAAATTTGTTTGGGTAACCCCATCCATGAACGCATATCAGGATTGGTTGTCTCATCTCGAATTGCTTTGCCGATCAGGCCAAAAATACCGGCAGATTCGGCAACTTTACTCTCAGCTATGGATCGTCCGACGGTCAACATTAGCCTCAGCCGTTGCTCCGGCAGGGAATCGTATTGATGTCGCATGGTGATCGCATCGATATCTGCCACCTGGGAAAGCGTGGCCAGGCAAGTTCCTTTGCTGTTTTGAACCTGGATTTTGGCAACCCGACTCTCATCTTGAACATAAATCGGGACTTTGATGGGAATCATGCCGCTGACAATGGGCAGATCAAAACGGGCCACCATTTTTTCCGGAGCAAAGCCATCGGCCACAATAATATGAATCAGGCGTTTCCCTTTAGGTTGCTTCTTCTTAATCGATTTAAGGGCCTGCTTGATCACATCTGACTTTGGATTCAGTTCAAGCGCTTTTTTATAGGAGATTCGTGCATTACTCCTCAAACTGGGATCCTGATAGCTATCATATTCCTGGACCATTCCAGCCATATAAAAACCAAAGGGATTAACAAAGGCACTGGGAACTTTTAGCGCCTGTGATTCAGAGCTCTTGAATAATTCTGAGATGGCATTAAAATCGCCTCCCCCCTGGGGGTTTGTTTTACTCTGTGTCTTTTCTTCTTTTTTTAATTCTTTTTTAACCAGAGCCATTTTCTTGTCAAATGCTTTTTTTTCGTCGTTCTGCCAATCAATCGAGCGACGGGTAACATTATATGCCTTTCTATCTCCATTGAGCATATAGGCAATGGATTTAAAATTGAGCATGAGGATTCTTTCAAATGCCTCTCCTTCATATTCTCCATATTCATCAAACCCCACAAATTTAATCACTTCGGTGAGGGCCGTGTTTCCACTATCAGAAGCCGCACTTCTTTTCTTGCGGTCAGCCAGCAAATTTTCTGAAATCTCAAGATACTGAATGGATTCCGCTCTCTGCTTTGAATCCAGTGCCATTAAGGATTGCTCCCATGCAAAAAGGACGTTGGGTTCTTCCTTTTCATCTTTGGCAATTTTTTGTCGGGATTGATACGCCTTTTCTACTTTTCCGGATTCAATATCCGCCTTGACGTTCTGGAAGTCTTTTGAATATCCGGCATAATATTCATTTAAATTCAGGATCGATCCACCCGTGGTTTTTGTTGTGGCTCTTTTTGTTGCAGGTGCTTTGGTTTGAGAGTCCTGGATCGAATCTGTTGCGGTATTGGCAACCTCGGTTAATGTTTCAAAAAAGCCTGCAAAAGCTGTTACGGCACCGACAAAGATAAATGCTGCCACCGTAATAAAAATAACCAAGCGTCTTGCTCTATTCATTAAGTATCTCCTGTTTTTGGAATCAAAAGTCTGGCTGGTTTATTTTCTGAATCTTTTTGCCAGCGGTCTGTTTTTTGGCACCTTTTATTTTGCGCAGGATGTCTCCTCTTTGGACCCCATTGCCCGATAGGATCTTTGCCCTTGATCGCCCATTTTCTATCTGGGTGAGCACAATTTTAGCGATTTGCATTTCCGCTGTACCAAAATCAATCCCCGTATCAAGGTCAATAAGCTTTTCTCCGGGGCGCAGCACTTGAAATCTATCTCCGGCAACCAGGCCGGTTTCCTTGCCCCGGTTGACAAAAATTTGGCCATCACCTGAAACCCCTAAAACCTTAAACGGATAAACACGTGAGATTATGCCATCGATCATTTTGTCCGAGAGCTTGGAAATTAAGCTGTTAATTTGTTGACGGTGTGTCTTGTTAGCATTCAGTCTGCTATCCAGACGGACCTTTTCCGCCGCCAGGATCTGGCCGCTATGGACATCAACGATGCGTAAACTGGCCTCAACAATACCCGTTTGAGTGATCTGCACTTTATCCACAGCCGCAATCTTCTTTTTTTGGGTTTGGATAAAAAAATCATTTATGGTTCCAAAGATCAGATAGTCGGCACCCTTTAGTTGATGCAAGCTATCATTGATGTCTTTGTCCTGGGCAATTGCGGTAAATGCTTTTTCATCAAGCAATTGTTCTATCTGAGCCCGTTCCATTAACTCAAACCGACGGGTACCAGACAATTTGGTAAACAGATCCGAGGTCAGCCGGTCGATCATATCGCCTTTCAACAACCCATTGTTTCCCTGTTTGCTGAGGGGGAATCGGCCGATTGCCAGCGTGGCTTTGCCCGAAGGCTTTCCTGAGCCGATATTGGCACCGGAAAAAACCGTCTTCTCTCCTCCTGAACTGCCTGACCGCGTTTTTTTATTATCAACGGACCGCTTGAGCAGGTCTCCGCTTTGAAGCGTTACCAAGCTATTTGCCTTGGAACGCGCATCTTCCACTTCAGTCACATGCACCTCGCCCAGAAGGGACTCTACAGAGCCCAATTGCAAGCCTGTATCCGGATCGATAACAGCATCTCCCAAACGATAGGCTTTTAACGTCTCTCCAACAAAAAGTCCCCCATCACTACCCCGGTTTATATAAACCGTTCCATCTGCAACAAAATGGGCCACCTTAATCGGGTAGATGGCATTCATCAGGTTCAATACAACCTGTTCGGCATAGGCATCGGCTAAAAGCGCAATGGACCGAACTTCGGAATCATTGGGATCAATTTTTTCGAAGACGGAAACCTTGCGCGATTCTATAATCTCACCACTGTGGGCATCCACAATCCGGACATTGCCTTCCAGTTGTCCGGTTTTGCTTTTGAAAATTTGGGTCGAGCCGGAAAGTTTGGTTGTTCTCTCTTTAATGGTAAAACTGGCTAAACTGCCATATACCAGATAATCAGCCCCCTTTAAATCCCCGAGAGCCGAAGGGAGTTCCCGATTTTCTTGCAAGGCCTGGGCGGTTTGCTCTTCAAGCAATTGATCCACTTCCTGGCGATCAATGACGACAAAACGCTTGGTTTGAGACAGACGTGAAATAATGGAATCTGTGGTAGCAGGAATGTGCTTGTTCGCATTTATGGTTGTACTTGCGGTGGAGCCGGACTTCATAAACCCGATGGCGATTCGTGGCAGGTCTGTTTGGGATTGGGTCTCTTTAGGATTCAATGCCCTTTTGCCATTTCCGGCCGGGGCCGCTTTTTTTTCCTCAACCTGCAGCACTGCCAGGTCATCAACGGAAGCCTCCCCCTCAATAAGTTTTGCAGAGGACAAGGTCTCTTGAATTTTCGTCAGTTGTATCTTGCCTATGGTTGTTCTCAGGCGACCCAATTTAATTCCGCTGGCATCTTTAAGCTCGCGTCCTTCACGCTCAATGACATAAATATCACCTACTTTGACGCCGTCGTTTTCTCCGCGGTTAATCACATGGGGGTCAATGCCGATGATCTGTGCCGGAGAGACAATATCAATGATTTTGCCCGAAGCCTGTCGCCCCAGTTCGTCAAAAATCGACAGGAGATCCGTTTTTGTTTTATTGCCATTAAAGGCCTGTTCAGATATTTGACTCTGAAAACTTTCGGCTCCGATCACCTGGCCTTTTTTTACATCGATCACCCGTAGGTAAAGTCGGGCATCCACAAGATGTTGGCTCGTCGTTTTTCCCTTTTTGCTGAACGGGACGGCGGTTGTTGTCGTTTTCTTCTGCAATTTTTCCAACCTGGCATAGACTATATAATCTGCACCGACAGCGGTGCCAAGATCTTTGAAATCAGTCAGCACATCGTTATCACCAGATAAAATGCCGGCAACCGCCAACGTGCCGGCATTAATATCTTCTAAATCGTCAACTGCTTTGTCCAGCAATCGATCCACATCACTGACAGGGTACTTGGAGCCAAACCGTTGTTCCATGACAACCTTACGCAAGGCCTTGCGCTCCAATACCTTAAATCGGCGGCTCTTGGTTAGACGTTCGACAATCCGGGCTGCCAGATCCTCTGGAAGCCCCGTTTGCTGATTCGCTATGGCATCTGCTGAAAAATCACCGGCACCAATAATCGCCAAACTCGGGGTTTTAACCTTATTCCAAAAAAATGCATTGGCCCCGGTGCTGAACCAGCAGGACATAACAAAAAAACTTAAACAATAAAAAATTGCCCTGACGGAAAATCCCTGTGCCTTGAATACCAAATTATTTTTTTCCATGTATATTTTTTTCCATGTATAGATAGGGTCTTATGTTAGCTCGCTTTATTGCGGACGCCGAAGTATATTGCCTGTACCGATGGGATAAAACTCTGGATCCTCCTCAGAGACAATCACCGCAATTGTAAATTTAGGATTGATACGAATAATCTTTACCTTGCCGACATATTCTTCAGAGGATCCAAGGGATTCTCCCGTATCCGGATCTATAAGCTTCTCACCGGCAGAAAATACTTCAAGAATTTGTCCTTTTTTCAGGCCGCCATCCTTACCCCGATTGAGAATGACCTTTCCTTTACTGCTCCGTTTGACAACTTTCATCGGGTACACGCTCGCAATAAACTGATCTGCCAGTTGCGCCGCAATTTTTTTTGCCATCCGGGTGAATTGAACACTACTAGGTCTTCCCTTACGCCCGTTGACAACCTGTGGAGTCGTGCTAAAGGAAGTTTTCAGAGAAAACGTACCCATGATTTGGCCTGAGGTTGTATCATACATCTCGGCGGACACCTGAAGCAGGCCCACGTCTATCCGTTTGTATTTATCATCAAAATTGGGGACAGGGGTATGTTTTCGATAAAATTTAAAATCCTGAACCGTTGATAACACCAGATAATTTGCATTGCTGAACTGACCTGTCTTTGCCGCATCCCCCTTGGCCAAATCAGATGCGGCAAACTCCTGCTCCTCAAGAATCGCATTGGTTACTGTTTTGTTTCGGCTTAAAACCCTGAATTTCCGGGTGTCCCGAAAAGAGTTTTCCATCTCAGTCCATAAAGTGGTCAAATTCAAATATTTTTTTTGTGAACCCGTCACACCTTCACCCACCAACGGTTTTTTTATTGCCACTGCCGGTTGGACAGTCTGACCGAAAATATGAACGGGATATAAAATTAAAATGATTATCAAGAACCGCATCAAGCAGATAGTTTTTCTTTCCAGTTTCATTGGGATCTCCCTTTAAATGATTTTCGCACGAGGCACGATAGGATAGGAAGTCCATTGTTGTCAAGGCAAAAGGACAATTGCAAGCCCACCGCTTATTTTTATGTTTTTTATTAACCCATCCTTTCCTTGTGGTTTATTCAATGGTGATTTGTTTGTTTAAACTGCTTTTCAGGCGTTCATTTATCATCTGTATCGTTGTCGTGAAACATGGCATAAGAATTGCTTTTATCTATTATCAGGATGAATATAGCATTTCCCATAGCAGATTTTGCCGGTATGGGTAACAAACCAAATCCAAAGGAGGCCCTGATATGAATACGCCTAGAAAAAAGTTTGAAGTGAAAAAGACCTTTGGCCTCAGTGTATTGCTGAAATTAACCCGAAAAAATATCCAGGGGGTTGAAATTTTTGAGACCAATGGAAAATATACTTCTAATCTGGATCTGGACGAACTGAGCAAAGCCGTGACCAAAACCATGGACACCCACAATATCAAGCTGGTAATTGGATGATACCCATCTGCGTCCTATAAAAATTACGGCCTTTTGAAATTGGAGAGCTATTGTTGGAGTTAAGTAAAGTGTGCCCCGACTTGCGCCGTGAATAATTTGAACGGCCCAAGGGTCAAAGGTAGACTTGCCCCCTTTTTTTCTCATCTCTTTGTCAATTTGGGTCCGATATAAACGACTCTAGCAGATCTTTCATAAGCCGGGCGATCAACAAGATGAATTCGGTATTGTTGTATTTTTACTTTGCCGTGGTATGGGCATAAGCGTTGTTCATCATCAACAGAAAAAGTAAGCGCATCTTTAAAGCCTCTTTTTTCGCTGATTGAAGAATCGCTGAATCTAACTTTTGTCCCGGTAGCATATTTGGTAAACAATTCATTAAATTGTTCAAGTGAAGTTGCTGTAACCATCTCACTCAACTCCTTTGCACGGGCATAAATACCCTCTGCTACATTTTGTGAAA
>JAFLJU010000649.1 GCA_022712835.1 Desulfobacteraceae bacterium | reverse complement strand
TAGTCTTTTAGGAGAGACCCATTGAAAAAACTCATATATTTAGGACTGATCCTTATTCTATTTACAGGAACATCCAGTGCCGCCACCACTAAATGGAAAATTCAGGATCGTTATATTGGAGGAGGTTATCATTCCGAATTTGCACAGAAAAGTGGGAGTAACTATGCCGACGTCATCTCTGGAGACAACCATGTCAATGACTTTGATATTGACAAAATGGTTGTGACCATATCTGATAACGGGTCTGTTGTTGTGAAAATTCAAACAGATTACAGGCCCAACATAGGAGGGTTTGACACAGACTATGGTGACCTTTTTATCAGCACAAATGGATGGGGGCCTCTGGGAAAAAATGCATCCAGAAACGATACCTATCTGAATGGCCAAAGCTGGGATTATGTATTTGACACCGACAGCAATAGCATTAATTCGAACGGCTTCTGGAACATGTATGAGGTTATAGATGAAAATATAATTTTAACCAACGATATTCTCACAAACGAAAATGAAACCTGGTACCGCCACGACCAGGAAGTTCAACACACACCAGACGAGACATTACTTTCCGGAGAGGGTAGCTTCTCCACCTCCAAGAACTCAAAATTTCTAATCTACGCCTTTGACCTGTCCAGTCTGGGTATTTCACTGGAAGATGGATATGACCTGGGCTTCAGATGGAGCATGACATGCGGCAATGATATTATTGAAGGCGGAGGTGTCACAAAAGCGGCTGTACCCGAACCAGGGACCCTGGCACTATTAGGTGTCGGCATTATGGGGCTCTGTGTTGCGAGAAGAAGAAAAAGCCCAACCCTTTCATAATATATTCACACCAAGCCGGTGCCACAACCCAGGCATTGCATTAGAATCAGCAGCAGAACTCCCAAGGAATCGTGCTGCTGATTCGGCTTAAAACAAGACCCGCCCAAGGAATCACCCCTTCGATTTTCAACCCATAACCAATCCGCAACCCCATTAAATCCTTGACAAACCAGGAAAAAAAGCATACATAGTCGCTTTTCGTAGGTTAATTTTAGGTTTAGTTTAATCTTAGGATTTAATTTAATAAAACCTCATCAATAATTTAGCAAAAAACGAAATATAGCAATGCCTTTGACAATATTTGATACTTGAACTTCATGTATTGTTTAAAGGAATTTATTTTTATTCATAAGGATGATTTAAAAATGATCAGAGATCTAAAGAGGGTAAGAAACATTGGAATCAGTGCCCATATTGATTCCGGCAAAACCACGCTCACTGAAAGAATTTTATTTTATACAGACAAAATTCATCAAATCAATGAAGTCAGGGGAAAAGATGGTGTTGGTGCTGTCATGGATTCAATGGAGCTTGAACGGGAAAGGGGAATCACCATTGCCTCTGCCGCCACCCATTGTGAATGGGACGAGCATGCCATCAACATTATCGACACACCTGGCCATGTTGATTTTACAGTTGAAGTTGAACGGTCTTTGCGCGTATTAGATGGTGTTATTCTTGTCCTCTGCTCTGTATCCGGCGTTCAGTCACAGTCCATCACCGTTGACCAGCAGATGAAACGGTATGAAGTTCCCTGCATCGCCTTTGTCAACAAGTGTGACAGGTCCGGGGCCAATCCCATCAAGGTTTGCGGCCAGCTGAAAGACAAACTGGGTCATAACTCTATTATGATGCAATTGCCTATTGGACTTGAAGACAAACATGAAGGAATTATCGACCTGGTTACCATGAAAGCCTATTATTTTGAAGGTGATAATGGGGAAAACATGGTAGAAAAAGAGATCCCGGAAGACCTGCTTGACGAAGCAAAAACAGCAAGAGAAACCCTGCTGGATGAGGTTTCCCTTTTCTCTGAAGAATTGACAGATGCCCTGCTGGAAGAAAGTGAAATCACCACAGAAATGATCATGGCCGCTGTCAGAGTCGGTACCATTTCAAGAAAAATGACTCCGGTGTTTCTTGGGTCCGCTTATAAGAACAAAGCGGTTCAGCCCTTGCTTAATTCGGTTATTAGCTATCTGCCTTCTCCCCTTGACATTGACAATGTAGCCATTGACATGGACAATAACGAAGAAACGGTTGCCTTGGAAAGTGTTTTTGATAAACCTACCGTGGCCCTTGCCTTTAAGCTTGAAGATGGTCAATATGGTCAGCTCACCTATATCCGGGTGTACCAGGGATGCATTAGTAAGGGAGACACCCTTATTAACTCCCGTGACGGCAGAAAGGTAAAAGCGGGCCGCCTGATCCGCATGCATTCATCCCAGATGGAAGAAGTGGATGCCATTCCGGCCGGTCATATTGGTGCCATGTTCGGAATCGATTGTGCCTCTGGCGATACGTTTGTATCTCCAGGAATCAATTATTCCCTCATCGCCATGCATATTATGGAACCAGTTATCTCTCTTTCCATTGTCCCCAAGGACAATAAAGCCCAGATCAACATGTCAAAGGCCCTGAACCGGTTCACCAAAGAAGATCCCACGTTCAAAACCTATGTGGATCATGAAACCGGAGATACCATTATCCAAGGCATGGGCGAACTTCACCTGGAAGTTTATGTGGAAAGGATGAAACGAGAATATGCGGCTGAAGTTTCTACCGGAAAACCCAGGGTGGCTTACAGAGAAACCATCACCCGGAAAGCCCCCTTCAGTTACACCCATAAAAAACAGACCGGTGGTTCCGGACAATTTGGTAAGGTCAGTGGGTTCCTTGAACCCACTGAAGAAGAGTTTGAATTTGTCAACAAAGTCACCGGCGGCAGGATTCCCACCCAATATATTTCTTCTTGTGAAAAAGGATTTCGCGGCTGTATGGCAAAGGGCCCCAACCTAGAATTTCCGGTTACCGGCATCAAGATAACACTTGAAGATGGTGGTTTTCATGCGGTTGACTCCTCTGAAATGGCCTTCCAGTCTGCTGCCAGAGGGGGATTTCTTGAAGGGTATGCCAAGGCAAAACCGGTTATCATGGAACCTATCATGAAGGTGGTTATTGAAACACCCAATGAATTCCAGGGTGCCTGCATGGGACTGATCAACCAGAGAAGGGGAATTATCCAGGGCTCCCAGGAAGAAGGCGTGATGTCCGTGGTAGAATCCCAAGTTCCTCTGTCAGAAATGTTCGGCTTTTCAACCATCCTTCGGTCCGGCACCCAGGGCAAGGCACAGTTTTCCATGGAATTTTCTTCTTACAAGCAGGTTCCCGTGTCCGTGGCTGAAGACATTACCAAAAAGAAAGCAGATGAAAAAGCTGCCAAAAATAAATAATACCCTTATTTAAAGAGAGGAATTATGCTTAAAAAAGATCTCATTCTCAAAAGCCCGGTTGAAAAAGCCATCGGCATTGAAAATATAACGCTAGGCCAATTTGGTGCGGTTCTTTCCCGGGCTGGCGTTGGCAAAACAAGTTTCCTTGTTCAGATTGGCTTGACACAACTATTGGCCGATCAAAAGATTCTCCATGTGAGCCTTGATGAACCCATGGACAAAATCAACCTCCGATATGACGAAGCCTATACCAATTTGGTGGACCATATCGGTTATGTGGATCCCCAGAAAGCGGTTCGACTGTGGGAAGATATCTGCCCTAACAAAGTTGGCATCAGCTACACCGAAGCCACCTTTAATACCGATAAAATCAAAGATTATCTGAAAAGTTTTAAAAAATCAGATCTTGCCCTTCCTTCTGTCATTGTGATTGATGGTCTGGATTTTGATAAGGATATAGCATCTGTTCTGGAAGAATTAAAAGAACTGAACCAGAACTTTGGTGTTTTTATCTGGTTTTCCATGAAGAGCCACAGGGACCAAGCATGGAGTGAAGATGGATTTCCGGTTCAATTGGCATCGGTAAAAAGTCTCTTTGATAAAGCCATCTTTCTTAACCCGATTGATGACAAGATTGAAGCCGTGATTCTAAAGGACGGAGACAGGACCCATCAGAAATACAAACTGGATCCTGCCACCATGATGTTAGCGGAGTAAGATGCTGGCTGAATAATCTGCGGGTTTATTTCTAAACTGACATACCATAATTTAACGCCCCAGGCCCCTATTCAGGGATCTGGGGCGTTTTTTTAGATAAATCCCCCTCGCCCTATCATGCTCCAGGCTCATACCCATTGTCTGATAAAATTTTCAATGGACTGAAAAACCCGTTCCACTTGTTTGCCAGTCAAGATGCCATGCCGCTCATAATCAAAAAGATAATATTCTTTAACGGGTGATCCCAATTTATTAAACAGTTTCAGGGTTCCCTTGGGGCTGACAACAGGGTCCTTTCTGGACTGAACGACCAGCACCGGTTTCTCAAGGGTCTTAAGTTTAGGTGCCAATTGTTCCATGAGCAGTTCAAGTTGATGAATCCCTGCAATTGGATTACGCACATAATTAATGTGAGCGTTTTCGGGCGTGTTTTCAAGATATTCCTTTGCAATTGCAGACAAGTTAAATTTTTTAATCATCCCATTCCATGCATCAATTGCCGGCACAAAATAAGCACCTAGATCATTGAGTTGCATGGGAGGTGCAACGGAAAAAATAGCTTCATAGTCGTCCACTCGGCAGGCAAGCTCCAGTGCAAGACCGGCTCCGGTTGAGAAACCGCCGATAATCAGTTTATCACATGAATGCCTGAGCACCACATAGGCTTCCTCAACGGATTCTATCCACTCTTCATAGCTGGTTTTCGCAAGGTCTTCAGGGGCGGTACCGTGTCCGGCAAGACGAGGCGCAAAAACCGTAAACCCCTTTTCATGGAGATAGGTTGCAAAGGTTTTCATTTCCTCGGGAGCAGCCATATATCCGTGGATCAGCAAAACCCCGGCGATCTCATTCTCCTGTTTCAAAAACAAAGGGTTGCCGATCCGTTTTTTCTTTGATTCTCCCTCAATAAAATGGGTGTTATAGGCGTGGCTAAAATCCACATTCATTTTTTCAATTAAACGCCCGGTCACAAGTTCTTGAATCTGACGCCGGGATTTCTGGGCAATTTTTTTAAGACAAATTTCTGCAAGCGTCACCGGCTCAACTTCATTGGCCATAACCATAATCGGATTTTCCGTGCGGATCGTATGGAAGTCGGATCGGATAAAAAATCGGGACTGGTCCTTAAAAAATCGATCCCCTTTAATTTCAATCATCCCGGTTTTCTCAGCCAGAGATAAAAATTTTTCTATCCGTTTATAGCGGTCATTGATCAGCAGATGAACCTGGTTTTGGTAGAAAAGCTCTGACACATAACAGACCCGGTTGAGGACCAGGCAAGTAATGGCATAATAAACCTTGCAGGAGAACTCATATATATCAATGCCTTCTTTCTTATAGGGAAAATGTTTAAGGATGCACGCCATGACATGATCGTAATTTAAGGTGGTCATGGCGTAAACAGATGCCATATACCGCTCCATGATCCCATTGGAAATTTGTTTTGAAATCTGTTTGGAACTTACGTCCTCATCAAATCGAACCCGGCGCCGAACGGTTAGCATACTTTCAATATAGGGGTCATTAAGATAGGGGTTAATTTCAATGGAATCTCCAAACCGGATGGTGATATCCACCCCGGAAAAAAGCATCCCCCCTTCTGTCATCAGTTCGTCCATGACTCGCTTTGAGGGTTCTTTCATTACTGTTTTTGCGATTGACCCGAGGATATTATCCCGGGCGTTGCCGGGATAGTAAGTAATGTTCACGGGAACTATGTGGGTGGTTTGGGCCAAGACCTGATCCATATCGGTTATCTTCAAACGATTTGCCAAGCGGTCAAACTCTGGTTCTCCGGTATCAAAAAGTCTGCGCAACCGTTCCCGATAAAATTCGCACCGCAAGGCAAGGGCGGCAGCTCCCGTATGGGGACGGGTAACCCCCATATCATCGGACAGCGAAAATTGATTATTTTTAATCAATTTTTTATTTTTGACCATCATGCCTTCGGGGAAAATAACCCACTGAACATTACCCGATAACAACGTTTGCAAAATCAAATCGTCCCGGTTGGGATCATGGGTGGAAACCGCACCCAGCATATTTAAAAACCCCTCCAGAACCGGCACCTCAAACAACTCCTTGGCAGCCAGAGACCAAACCTGTTTTTTGGTGAGCGCATGAATATGGTAGGGCAAAAAAATGGTTTCAATTCTCGTAAAATGGTTTGCACAAAAAATAACAGATCCATCCGGGATATTTTTTGCTCCCTTGATTCGGATACTGGCCTTTGAAAACCCTGAAAAGGTTTTAAGGGTGTAACTGGACAATTCAAACGCAAAACGATTCATGGGTCAGACCTTTAAAACAAGATTGTTTATCCATCTGGTTTAAGATATAAGGATAATATATTTGGTAATGGTAATATACTTGACCTGTAAATTATAATACTTAATGTTAATCTTTTGTCAAAGAGATTTAAATTTAAGGTGCGTTAAAAACGGAGGAATTTCATTGTATAGCAAAATAGTTATTTTACATTTCCCATCCGAAGTTGCCCAGAAGGCATTGGTCTGTCAGTTAACCAAAAAATTTGATTTAATGTTTAATATTTTGAGTGCCCGGATTTCCAACCGAAAGGAAGGATTCATGGTTCTGGAAATTTCATCGGCCAACCGGTCCGGGTTTAATAAAGGGGTGAAGTATTTAAAAGACCATGGGGTTACGATTTCAAACCCAGAACACCAGATCTTCAAGGATGAGGAAATCTGTACCCATTGCGGGGCCTGTACCGCCGTTTGCCCCACCGAGGCCTTGCATATCAAACGCCCTGAAATGGAAGTGCTCTTTAACAAGGAAAAATGCAGTGTTTGCGAACTATGTATTCTGACCTGCCCAACCCGGGCCATGGGGATGTTCAGCAAAGTGACAGAAGAAGTCGTCTAATGTCATCTCCTGTAGTGGCCATAGCCCTAAGCGGCGGAGTGGATTCCCTTGTTTCAGGATTCTTAATTAAAAAAGCCTATAAAAATGTATTTGGCATTCACTTTACCACGGGGTATGAAATCACCCCCACCGATGTAAAGGCCCTTGAAAATCAGTTGGGATTTCCCGTTCATTCAATTAACCTTTCTTCTGTATTTGAAGAAAAGGTGGTGCAATATTTTATATCCACCTACCTTGCAGGAAAAACCCCAAATCCCTGTGTGATCTGTAACCAGCAAATAAAGTTCGGCGCCCTGCTGGAAAAAGCTATGGAAATGGGCGCCGATGCACTTGCCACGGGTCATTATGCCACCATTGTCAATCCCTTGTCCTTTCCAGACAGATATATTTCAAACACTGATATTTCAAACACGGAGATTTCAAACAGCTGGCTTGAAAAAGCAACTGACCTCACAAAGGACCAGTCCTATTTTCTATCCTTGCTTGAATCTTCTCAATTGGAAAAAATCATTCTCCCCCTGGCAGGATATACCAAAGTCAGGGTAAAAGAATTGGCCAAAGAAAACCATCTAATCCCAACAACACCGGGTGAAAGCCAGGATATCTGTTTTATCCAGGATACCGGGTTTTCCCAGTTTATTATTAAAAAAAATGGAATTATCCCAAAATCAGGTCCCATAAAAGATATTCATGGAAAAATAGTGGGGTCCCACCAGGGCCTTCATGCCTTTACCATCGGCCAGAGACGTGGGCTGAACTGTCCGGCATCCCAACCCTATTATGTCCGACACATTGACCTTGCCACAAATACTCTGGTGGTCTGTTTCAAACAGGATCTGGCACAATCAAAAATGCAGGTGGAAAATATTATTTGGAATTATTCTGACACCCAAGAAAAATCAACCATGACAACCAAAATTCGATACAGCCACAAAGGCGCTACCTCCCATCTGTTACGAAATGGCAGCACAGGGCAGGTCACCTTTGATGACCCACAACTTGCCATCACCCCTGGACAGGCAGCGGTTTTTTATGAAGGAAACAGAGTTCTTGGCGCAGGTATTATCCAATGAAAAAACAAACATTTTATATTGAAACACTGGGATGTAAGGTCAATCAATATGAGTCCGACGGTATCGCATCCTGCCTTGAAGAAAAGGGGTTGATCAGGGGAGATAAAAAATCCACGGCAGACTATTGCATCATCAACACCTGTGCGGTAACATCAAAGGCAGGCATGCAGTCCAGGCAGGCCATTCGAAAAATCATCAGGGACAACCCAAACTCCAAAATAATTGTCACCGGTTGCCACGCCCAGACCGACCGGGATCAAATTTCAAAGATTGACAACATCGACCATATTGTCTGCCACAAGGATAAAACCTTGATCGCTGAGCTGGTCGCCGAGCTGATTTCTGGCCAGCCCCATGACCGTACCAATGTTCATGCCAATGTTGAGACCAGCGATAAAAACATGGGCCTTTCTATCTTGCCCCCCTCCCCTTTTGTGTTCAAACCGCCAGACCATGGCAAAAAAAATAGATTTCTTTCATTTGATAAGCCGGTAAAGGGAAGTATGAGCCGGGCCTACTTGAAAATCCAGGACGGGTGCAATGCCTTTTGCACCTATTGCATCGTTCCCTATGCCCGGGGATCTTCTGTTAGCATGCCTGAATCAGAGGTTTTCAACCATTTGGAAGGTCTCGTCCAATCCGGATTCAAGGAAGTGATTGTCACCGGTATCCACACCGGCATGTACGGGCTTGATCTGACCCCTCCCACCTCTTTGCTCAAGCTGATTGAAACCATGGACAAACAAAAATCAGTAGGCAGAGTCCGGATATCTTCCATTGAGCCCACGGAAATATCCGACGCACTGATCAATCTGGCAGCTCACGGCCATATTCTATGCGATCATTTTCACATCCCCTTGCAATCGGGAGATGATGAAATTTTGAAAAAAATGAAAAGGCCCTATTCCGTCTCATTTTTTGAAGACGTTATTTTAAAAATCCATGAAAAACTACCTTTAGGCGGCATCGGGGTGGATACCATTATCGGGTTCCCTTCGGAGACAGACAAACAATTTGAAAATACCTATTCCCTCATTAAAAAACTGCCCATATCCTATCTTCATGTTTTTCCATTTTCCGCCAGGAAAGGTACGCCGGCCTATAATTTCCAGGAAAAAGTACCGTCAGAGGTCATCAAAGAAAGATGTGCCAGGATGCGCAAGTTAGACCAGGAAAAACGAACGGCTTTCATCCTTGCCAACCAGGGAAAAATACTTCAAGGCCTTGTTCAAAAAACTCAAGACCGACAATCGGGTTTCCTCAAGGCAGTAACCTCTAATTATTTAACAATTTCATTGAAAAACGATGAGGCCCTCAAGGGAAAATTAGTTGATCTTAAGTTTGATCAATGGGAAAGTGGCGCGGACCTAATGGGTCATGTGATTGATTAACACCAACGATATCGGAGATTTGCAACCATGGAAGCTGTATACAAAAAACTTGCCATCCATCTTGATAACACACCGGGTGGATATCCTGAAACTGAATCGGGAGTTGAACTGAGAATCTTAAAACGCTTGTTTTCCCCGGAAGAAGCCGAGTTAGACTTGTCCCTGGTCATGATGCCCGAATCGGTTGAGACCATAGCCCTTCGGGCCAATAAAGACCCAGAAACAATTTTACCCCTCCTCAAGGAAATGGGCGTAAAAGGACTGATTGTCCACGTTAACAGAGGCGGCCTTGATTATTTCATGCTTGCCCAGTTTGTGGTGGGAATCTGGGAATATCAAGTCAATCGTCTGACCCCGGAATTAATAAAAGATTTCAACGAATATGTCCCCCATTTAATGGAAACCCTTAATCAAACCAAAACCCAGCAATTACGGGTGGTTCCTGTTACAAAATCGGTTACCACCGAGCTGAATATAATGGATCATGAAAGCCTTGAAACATTGATTAAAACCCAGTCCAAAATTCTGGTCGCCCCCTGTATCTGCCGAAAAGAACATACCATGGTGGGCAAGGGGTGTGATAAAACGGAAGAAGCCTGTCTGGTTTTTGGAGGAGGGGCTTATGTTTATGAGAGCCGGGGCATCGGACGGACCATTACCCAGGAAGAGGCCATTGAGATTGTAAGAAAAGGCGTTAAGCAAGGATTGGTACCCCAACCCTCAAACTCCGTAAAACCGGTTAATATCTGCCTTTGCTGTTCATGTTGCTGCCAGATTTTAAGCAACATCAAAAAAACAGACGCCCCTGCCAAAATTGTCAATTCCAATTACCAGGCCATTGTTGATGCAGAAAATTGCACCGGCTGTCAGGCCTGTGAAGAGATCTGCCCCATGGATGCCATAACCATGGATACCAGCGATATTGTGGCAAAGGTAAACAATGATCGATGTATCGGCTGTGGATTATGTGTGACCGTATGTGAATTTGATGCCCTGGCCCTTAAGGCCAAGGAAGACACAGAAAGGTGGGATCCGCCCCAAACAATTGTTGACACCTATATGAATATGGCAAAAGAAAAAGGGCTCTTCTAAATTGAAGTGCCCTTTTTTAGCTTGAGTATTTTGGGTTCTGAAAGAGGCCTATGACCTTTGGGTTATAGGCCTCTTTCCTTTTTAATATGCTCATAGGCTTCCTGGATTTCCCTGAACTTATCATTGGCAAACTTGATAAATTCTTCGGGAAGCCCTTTGGCTTCAATCTTATCGGGATGAAATTCCGTTACCAACATTCTGTATTGTTTTTTGATCTCTTCATTGGATGCCGTCTCATCACATTTTAGCGTTGCATAGTATTTATTTGTCACCCGCACATATTTGGATTTCAACCGGGAATAATCGGTATCGGAAACCTTAAAAATACGCGCAGCAGACAAAAGCATAACCTCTTCTTCGGTTGATATATGACCGTCCGCTGTGGATACCCGCAACAGAACATCCACCATCAACTCAATGATATGAGGTTGGGCCCTGAAAACCAGATAGAACTGACGGGCAAATGCCGAAAATTCCTCGGGTGAATCAACTGCCTGGCGAAATATGCGTTTAGCAGTTTCCTGACCTTCCCGATCCAATTGAAGATCCCGGACCATAAACGCTTCAACTGCCTGGATCTCTCGTTCAGAAATTTGTCCATCTGCTTTGCAGATCTTTGCCAGCATCGAAAAAGCCGCTGTAAAAAATATCAACTGGGCTTCTTCATTGGAGGACAACGCCCCCTGACCACATGGTATGGATTTAAGATAGACCTCTTCTCTCTTGTCCACAAAGGTATGTCCGAACGCAGCCCCTGCCACTGCCCCCAAGGGGCCTCCCAATGCAAACCCGATGGTTCCACCAATCATCTTTCCTAACCAACTCATTATTAATCCTTCCAAATAAAAATACTTGTATCATTTTCAGAGATTATATATAAACACTAATGCTTTATGCGTCAAATAAATTAGAAAAAAATTAGGAACATATGCTAGCAAAAAATATTTTTGGATTTCTTATTCTTCTTTTCAATGCGGTGGGACTTATTTATTTCATCTATCTTGGTTCGTTATCCTTCTTAAACCGTTCCCATAAGGAAAATACCACTGATGATACTTTAGTCCAAAAGAAAAAAAAGCCTTATATTATCAATGATGATATTATTCCCGATGAAGATGATTTGCTCAAGGATATGGATTTATCGGATCTTGATAACCTGAATTTAGATGATTTTGAATAGG
>JAFLJU010000197.1 GCA_022712835.1 Desulfobacteraceae bacterium | reverse complement strand
TCTTGCCCTGATCCAGAATGATCCGAACGATAACCATCGTCAGGATGGCTGAAGCACTTTCTCTGACACCAAGAGGCATTGAATAGCAGATTGTTCAGTTAAAGAGGACTGATAAAAAGGATAAAGATGCCCTGGCTCTTTACTCCTTACTATTAAAACATGGGGTTTGCCTTGACTAGGAAAGCCTGATGTTAAATGATTAAACTTAGGACCGCAAATTTTATAAGTTGAACGAAATAGCTTGCCTTTTGGCCCATCTACTGCGTTGCATCAAAGGCCAAATAGGCCTGCTATTAAACCTTTAATGCGCCTTGTAGATGAACCAAAATTGCGGCGCTATTTATGTCCAACTTATTTTATCTGCGGTCCTATCTGGATTCTGCCCGGATAAATGCGACCATTACGGCGCAACCCACAAGAAAGAAAACAAGGGACAGCAAAAGCGTATGACTATCCGGGGGCAGAATATTGAGGTTGGTGTAAACTTTGGAATTTTCAATGATTACAATCGTGCCATCCTGCTTTACATATTGCCGGGCCATGGTCATCACTTTTTTAAAGGGCCACAGGGCGTGCAAGGAGCCTGCCATTAAACCGATGAGAAATGCCATGGTTCCATTATAATAACGATCCAATACAAAACTGATCAATCTTGCAAATAAAAGTCCCCCCACCACAATCCCGATACCAAAACAGCAAAGAAAGGCAAAAGTATCTACTTGTCCGAATTTCAATGCCGATATGGCAGAGATGATATCAAAATAAGTGCCCATGAGAATTAGAACCAAAGACCCGCTGATGCCGGGAAGCACCATGGCAGAAATGGAAACGGCACCGCAGATAAACGCATACACATACTCTTCAATGGTATATTTTCCGACAAAGGAAAGCAGTCTCGTTTTTCGGGTCTTGCCGGTCTTGTTTTCTATCACCTTGCTTGGGCTGATGTCTTGGGAAACAGATTCCTCTCCCTCTATATTGCTCGGGGCATCAACCTTTTGATACGCACGTTCCAGGTGATCGGATTTGATTTTGACCTTGTCATAGGGGTTCACAGCCCCGGAAACAAACAACGGGACAGATAAGCCCAGCAAAGCCCAAAAAACCATCGGCACTTTAAGTGAATTCATCAGCTTAATCGGGATGCTGATGGAAACCAGTATCAAACCAAAAAAAAGAGAATAGGTATAAACAAACTGGTGAAGCAGCAAATATTTCATCAGATTGGAAAGGGCGAGAATCGCAATGACCGCACCCATCATTAATTTCAATAGAAACAGCAGGTCGGTTTCTTTTAAAAAAGTAAGAAAATCTCGTGTGCTGCCATTTCTACCCAAATTTTTCACGACATAAAAAAGCAGGGCCCCAAGCCTGAAAACAAACGACCTGTTGATACGATTCAATATGGCAAAAACCCGCCCATAGATGCCAAAAATGAGCAAAAAAGTGCCGCCGGACACCCCGGGAATAATATTGGCAGTGCCAAGACAAACCCCCATGAACGCCTCTTTCAAAAGAGATTGACGGACAATATCATTCTTCATATGCGGTTGTGTCCTATTCACGCCACCCATGCTGCCCGATGAGTTTAACAAATCGACATCCGCCAAGATTGGTGGTTTTGATTCCGTTTTCTGTTTTCTGAACTTTCAACAATTCCTGGGAATGGAGTCCTCCCACGGGCATGACAAGCCGCCCCCCCATGGTAAGCTGATCTACCAATGGCTGGGGTATCTGATTCCCGCCGGCTGTCACAATGATGGCATCAAAAGGGCCTTCTTGTTTCCACCCCTGGGTTCCGTCGGAATACCGGGTAACGATATTGTGATACTTAAGCGTATCAAAAAGTTTCCGGGTTTGCAGAAACAAGGTATTATTGCGTTCAATGGTATAAACCTTATATACAATCCTGGACAAAATGGCTGCCTGGTATCCAGACCCGGTGCCTATTTCGAGCACCCGTTCGGACCCTTTAAGCTCAAGTTTCTGGGTCATTTCAGCAATAATAAAGGGCTGGGATATGGTCTGTCCCTCCCCAATGGGAAGGGGAAAATCCCCATAGGCACTGTCAGCCATGGCCTCGCTGACAAAACGGTGCCGTGGAACATGGTTCATGGCCTGGATCACTAAAGGATCGGTAACCCCCCGGGCAATGATTTGGTTTTCGACCATCTCCCTGCGCCACCGAATAAATTTATTGGGTTCATCATTCATGCACCCTTTCATATCAGCAACCACTGCGTCCGTCAAGAATCTAACTTTGATAAAACCAATAGATTCTTAAGCTTGCTTTTTACGGGGAACACACGTATTTAACCCTTTATGAATCAGATTTTAAAAATGGAAATCGCCATTATCATTGCTGTTTTTATATTCGGTATCGGCATCGGGGGGTATATGCTCATTGAGGAGTGGAGCTTTCTGGATGCCGCATATATGACAGCAATCACCCTGAGCACGGTGGGTTTCCTTGAGGTCCATGAACCCAGTATGGGTGGCAGAATTTTTACCATATTCCTGATTTTCACCGGCGTTGGATACTTTCTATATCTTGCCGGAGTAATCGTACAGTCTATTGTGGAAGGGGAAATCAGGCAAGTATTAGGGAGAAAAAGGTTGGACAAAAAAATCAGTAAATTAAAAAACCATTATATGGTCTGCGGGTATGGCCGTATCGGCCGGGTATTGTGCAATTTCATCAAAGAAGACACAAAGAATATAGTGGTCATAGAACAGGATGAAACCCAGGCCGATGTGCTGGAAAAAGATAAACTCCACTACCTTATCGGTGATGCATTGGATGAAGAGCTGCTTACAAAGGCCGGAATTCAAAGCGCCGGGTTCCTGGTTGCCGCCCTGGCAACTGACGCGGCAAATGTATTCTTAGTTTTAACAGCCAGACAATTGAATCCGGATATCTATATAATGGCCCGGGCCAGCAGTCCTGCGGTCGGAAAAAAACTTATGGTGGCCGGAGCCAACAAGGTAGAGTCCCCCTACGACACCGGCGCCGTCTCCATGGGACTCAAACTGCTCCGTCCCACCGTCAGCAGCTTCCTTGACGTGGCATTGTCCCGAAAAAGTGATGCAATCCAGATTGAAGAACTCTTTATACCCAAGAAATCCCAATATACCCAATTGGAATTAAAGGACTCTGGTATTCGTCAAAACTTTAATCTGATCATCATTGCCATCAAGAAATCATCCGGGGAAATGATATTTGCTCCCCATTTTGAGACCCTTCTGGAAGCCTGCGACACCCTTATCCTTATGGGCAAAACCGATGATTTAACGGCATTTGCCAAGGCATTAAACCCAGATGAATAACATCATCAAAATTCATAAAGAACATGAAGCATTATGATTCATGTTCTTTATGGTAATTTGAAGGAAGAACCAAACTACTAAATTTTATAGATAACCCGCTTATCGGTAATAATAATATCCACTGTAAACTTGCGTGATTCCATCAGAACCTGATCCACAATCTGCTCCTCATAGGCCAGGGACACTTTTCGACATGTTTCCGGAAGCTTTGTGATCAGTTTGGAATAAAAATTATTTCCAAACCCAACCCGCCCTCCCTTATCATCAAATGCAAGCCCCGGAATAATGGCAATATCAATATCATCCAGGGAGATTTTTTTACATTTTTCAGTATCGGGCTCGAGTACCTCATTGTCACTTGTCACAAGATCTTTGTCATAGTCACCGATTTTATACAATTGGATGCTGTTTTTTGCATCTGTAAAAACGGGCAACACAACCCCTTTTTCAATTTGAAGGGCTCTTCTGATAATCTCCTCTGTGGAAATAATCCCTTCAGTGGAAACCTCCTTCGGGGTGGGTGTTGATAAAAAAGCCAGTTGTGCTTCCATGAAATTTGCAAACCCAAACAGCTTATTTTCAATACACTTATATTTTTCCATCAGCGCTTCTTTAGTAAGCGCACCAAGTCTATCTGATACCTGGGCAAGCACACTATTCTTTGTATTTTTCATTTCTTCCATAATTGCCTTTCCTTGAATAATTGCAAAAAAAATATTTTGCGAAAACATTATACCGATGTGGTCAATTGTCAACCTGCAATAATCGTTGACTGTTTACAAGGCCCGTGTTATCTGAATAATTTTGGGAAGAATCTTTTAAAATACAAACTTAGAAACAATTAGCCAGGTCAAAACCCAGGCAAAATCAAGGATTTAAATGCTGGATTTAAAATACATAAAAAACAATCTGGACGCCGTTAAAAAAGGGATGGAGAAAAGAGGGGCCAATATTGATTTTTCAGATTTCCTGGAAAATGAGAAACATCAAAAGGCACTCTTACTAAATATAGAGGAATTAAGATCCCAACGGAATACCGTTTCCGATGACATCGCTCAAATGAAAAAGTCAGGAGAGGATGCCCAACCCAGCATTGACAGAATGCGGTCCGTATCCGAGACCATCAAATCCCTTGATAAAGAGCTAACGGCCGTTAAACACACGCTTCACGATTTTCTCATCGCCCTTCCCAACCTACCCCATGACGATGTACCAAAGGGAAAAGATGAGTCCCAAAACCGCCTGGAAAGAACCATTGGGATCCCAAGACAATTTGACTTTGACATCAAAGATCACGCAGATATCGGTGAGGACTTGGGTATCCTTGATCTGGCCCGGGCAGCGAAGTTAACCGGCTCCCGCTTCCCCCTCTATCTAGGTTCCGGTGCCAGACTCGAACGGGCCCTGATTAATTTCATGTTGGATATTCACACAAGGGAACATGGCTATAAAGAAACGCTGCCACCGTTTATTGTCAATAAAGCCACCATGACAGGCACGGGGCAATTGCCCAAATTTGAAGAAGACCTGTTTAAATTGGAAGGGTTGGATTATTATCTCATTCCCACCTCTGAAGTACCTGTGACCAATATCCATGCAGGGGAAATTCTTGATGAAAAATGCCTCCCCCTTAAATTTACTGCCTACACTCCCTGCTTCAGGTCCGAAGCTGGCTCCTATGGACGGGATACCAAGGGGCTGATCCGGCAACACCAATTCAACAAGGTGGAAATGGTCAAACTCACCACCCCGGAGAGCTCATTTGATGAGCTTGAATCCCTGTTGATAAACGCAGAAACCATCCTGTCAAGATTAGACCTTCCCTACCAGGTGCTCACCTTGTGCACGGGAGATCTTGGATTTTCCGCCACAAAAACCTATGACCTTGAAGTCTGGATGCCGGGCCAGAATAAATACAGAGAGATATCCTCCTGTAGCAATTGTCTGGATTTCCAGGCAAGACGTGCCAATATACGCTTCAAACGGTCTGGACAGAAAAAAATTGAATTCTGCCACACCTTAAATGGGTCCGGCCTTGCCGTGGGAAGAACATTTGCGGCCATTTTAGAAAACTATCAACAACCGGATGGATCCGTCACTATTCCAGAAGCCCTCGTCCCCTACATGGGCGGCCAGGAGGTAATTGAAAATGAATCTTGAACTATTTCCTGAAGAGATCCGCCCCCACATCATCCCAAAACCTGCAGGGGAGCTGTTCTATAGATGCCTAGGCTGTTCTGGGGAGTTTCCCATTGAAAAACTATTGTATGTATGTCCTAACTGCAACCAGGTTTTGCTGCTCCATGATAGAAATGAAGCCGCCCTTACCCGACATACCGGCGCCACCTGGCAGAAAATTTTTGATTACCGCAAAATGTTAAAGATCCCTGCGTTAAAGGGGATATATCGTTATCATGAGTTTATCGGCTCCTGCATTCCTCTGGATTCCATTATTTATCTGGGGGAAGGCCATACCCCCATTATTGAGGCAAGCAACCACTTAAAGGAAATCACCGGACTTAATTTCTTTTATAAGAATGACGGTCAGAACCCCAGTGCCTCTTTCAAGGACCGAGGGATGGCAAGCGCCCTGTCCAGTATTAAGTATCTTATTGACAAAAACCTTGTTTCCGATGTCATTGCCATCTGTGCCTCCACAGGAGATACATCGGCGGCGGCGGCCCTTTATGCATCCTATCTGAGACCCTTGATCAAATCTGCCGTGCTGTTGCCCCATAAAAAAGTCACCTCCCAACAGCTTTCCCAACCCCTTGGCAGTGGGGCAAATGTGTTTGAGATCCCCGGTGTTTTTGATGATTGCATGAAAATTGTGGAACATCTTTCAAGTTCTTACCCGGTGGTTCTTTTAAACTCTAAAAATGCCTGGCGAATTCTGGGTCAGGAATCCTATTCCTATGAAATTGCCCAGGATTTTGACTGGGACATGGCCCAAAAGGTAGTGGTGGTTCCCATTGGGAATGCTGGCAACATCTCTGCTGTCATGAATGGATTTTTAAAATTCCATAAAGCCGGTATTATTGACCAACTGCCGAAAATCATCGGTGTTCAGTCTGAACATGCGGATCCGGTCTTTCAATACTATCTTGAACCAGATGAAACCAAACGCTTGTTTAAACCCGTTGATACCCGCCCCAGTGTCGCCCAGGCGGCAATGATCGGAAACCCGGTATCCATGCCCCGGGTCATTGAAATTGCAAAGCAGTACAACCGCATAAGCGGGCACCAGAATGTCTTTTTTGTCCAGGTAAAAGAACAGTCCATCATGGACTGGCAGTTGACTGCCAACCAAAACGGACATATCACCTGTACCCAGGGTGGTGAATGCCTGGCAGGATTAGTCAAAGCCGCTGCCCTTGGTATTGTCGCAAAAGATGAAACCGCCATATTGGACGCCACTGCCCATGCCATAAAGTTTTCTGAATTCCAGGAACTCTATTTTAACGACCAAATCCCCGATACCTATGGGATCCTATCAAACCCTAAGTATATCAATTTACCGGAATTAATTTCACCGGACAATCCGGAAATGGCACCCTCCCAGGAAAAAAGACTTTCCGAAACAGACTTTCAATGCTTTGTCCAGGATATTTCCGGAAAAATTGCTAAAAAATTAAACCTACAACCTTCATCCAGATGAAATAAGGATTATTAATTGTTTAAAATATCCGCCCCGGCATTAATGATCATCATTTTGCTCCTGTCAGCATCTGGTCATGCTGCCGGGGTAAAAACATCTTACAAGCAATATTCTATTTTCACCTATGAAGATGAAAAAATTTTATGTGAACCCTATCAAGTTAAAAAGGATGAATGGCTCTATAAAATTTTAAGACAAAAGGGAGAAATTTCCGAGGCTGACTTCCCGAGATTTTTAAAAATTTTCAAAAAAATTAATCCCCGCATCAATAATATCGATACTATTGCACCGGGAATCACAATTTTGATCCCTTTAAAAAGAATTGATCCACAAAACGATCCCCCTGAACAAAGCTCTGGGCAAACAGGTGTGGTGGAAGTTCCGGTTGTTGAATTTTCAAGCACCCCACCCACATTTGACATTACCCCCTTTGTTCGAAAGCACACGATCGAGGCCGGAGACACCGTATCAACGCTTATGGGCAAAGAGTTCCTCAAAAAAAGCGGTGCCATCTCCGGAGAAGGCAAAATAGCCTTTGGTCACCTCAACCCTGGGGTCAAAAATATTAACCTGATTTATCAAGGAACCCAGGTGGTGATACCGGACCCCTCCATACTCGCCCAACCCTGGTTTAACTATTTTTTAAAACAGGGCCGCCCCGGCACAGCAACATCTTTCCAGGTCTCCAAAGAAAAAGAATTGGATCCCATCCTTCAGGTTATCTCCCCCCAACAAATGATCCAGCTTAAACGGTATGCCGCATTAAT
>JAFLJU010000332.1 GCA_022712835.1 Desulfobacteraceae bacterium | reverse complement strand
TCAGGCAGATCCACAGAATCGGTGACAGGGGGCTGTTTGTTCAAAGCTTTTTCAATGGAATAAATGCAACGAATCCCTTCATACACGCCCCGGCGGTGGAGCCGTTGACGCACCACCCGGGCCAGGGGGCAGACACAGGTTTCAGAAAGATCCCCTGTTTTGATCATGGAGATATCGGTCTTACCCCCTGCCCCCATGCTGGAGACCACGGGCAACCCCATCTCGTGGGCCCCAAATATCAGGTTAACCTTTGAATTAAGCCCGTCAATGGCATCCACCACCACATCAATATCCCGGGACAAAAGGTCGGTTAAACTGTCGGCATTGACAAAGGTGTCGTGGACATCCACTTCACAAAGGGGATTGATATCCAAAACCCGCTCCTGGGCAAGTTTGGCCTTTCCCCGGCCAATGGTGGAATTTAAGGCATAGAGCTGACGGTTGATATTGGAGGCGTCCACCCGATCAAAATCCACCAGACGAAGATATCCGACCCCGGTCCGGGCAATGGCCTCGGCCGCAAAAGATCCCACCGCCCCCAAACCAAATATTGCCACCCGACCCTTTTTAATTTTCTCCATGGCCGCTAGGCCCAATAACTGTTCTGTGCGGGCAAACTGATTCATTTTACGTATCTCCTTTTATATAAAACTCCGGCCAAGGTATTGCAATCAAAACCGGTCAGGGCAAAATCGGGTTAAACAGGGTTAAACTGTTATTATACGCATGATTTACAAATTCTTCAAACCCCATCTGACGCCTTTTGGCGGCAATTTGTGCAATGGCCGCTAAATTCTTTGGTTCGTTGAGTTTATTTACCTGATTTGCCTCAAGATTGGGGAGAAAACTGGGGAAAATATCCGGGGTATCGGTCTCAATCAGAAACCTTTCTTGGGAAACAGCCGCAAGCGCCTTGACCACCTTTTTGGCATTGGGTCGGGTCACGGATCCTGAAAAAGAAATATATAAGTTATATTTTTCAAACAGGGGAACCATGTCTGCTGATCCGGAATAGGAATGAATCAGGCCGGGTGTTTTTAAGGGGCCCATTTTTTTAAGCAATCGGATAAATGGATCCCAGGCGTTGCGAATATGGATATTAACAGGCCTTTCTAGTTCACGGGCAAGCACCATGTGATGGGAAAAAACCTGTAGCTGAAGATCCCGGTTGGCCCCTTTATCCATAAAGTCCAATCCGGTTTCACCAATCCCGGCCCCAGGGGCGGCAAGATAGGCTTCAAGGGTCTGTTGCCAGTTTTCAGATAGACTGTCCAGAAACCAGGGATGAATGCCAAAACAGGGGATCACCGAATCAAAGTTTGATGCAAGCCTTGCGGTTTGAGCAAAATTGTCTTCCATGGTGGCACAGGAAACCATATATCGGACCCCGGCCTTCTGGGCACGCATTACAATATGGGGGATATCCGCAAGGATCCTTTCATCATGGAGATGGCAATGGGAATCAAAAAACCGCTGTGAATCAATGCCCAAGGAAATAACCCCCTTAATAATAGCTGGAATTGTCCCAGCAATGGGTGCACAATTTTTCCTTGGGAAGCCCGATGGCCGCCACCAGATCCTCAAGTTTCTGATACCGAAGACTGGTCAGGCCCAAGCGATCACAAATATTGCCAACCATGGCCTGGTGTGATTCCGATCCGTCAACGGCATATTGAGCCAAGTCCATATCTTCAGTTCCTTCTATCTGGTAAATGGCTTTCCGCCCGGCCAGGTCCAGGGTGGATCTGGAGGTTGAAAAATTCAAAAACTCACAGGGATGAATCAGGCAGGGACAGGCAATGCGCATGTGAACCTCACGGGCACCATATTCATACAAAATCTGGGTATTGTCCTGGAGCTGGGTTCCCCGAACCACGGAGTCATCACAGAAAATGATCCTGCGGCCCTGGATAATTTCCCTGATGGGAATCAGCTTCATCCGGGCAACCAGATCCCGCATGGCCTGGTTCTGGGGCATGAAACTTCTGGGCCAGGTGGGGGTGTATTTCACATAGGGGCGCATATAGGGCAATTTACTTTCATTGGCAAATCCAATGGCATGGCCGATACCAGAATCTGGAATGCCCGCCACCAAATCTGCCGTTGCCGTCTCGTTCCGGGCAAGCGCTGCCCCACAATTATACCGAACCTGCTCGGTATTAATCCCTTCATAGGAAGAAACCGGGTATCCATAATAGACCCATAGAAAAGAACAAACCTGCATTTTGTCCCCGGGGGCCTGAACCCTCTCCATTCCTTCTGGAGTCAAGAAAACAATTTCACCGGGTCCAAGCGTATATTCCATCTCAAACCCCAGATTGGAAAAAGCACTGGATTCGGAACTGGCTGCCAAGGCATTTTCCCGCTTTCCAATGACAATGGGGGTTCTGCCCAATCGATCCCGGGCGGCAAAAATACCCGAAACCGTCAACACCAGCATGGAGCAGGACCCCATAATTTTATCCTGGGCATTTTTGATTCCCTCTTTAAAACTTGGGGCTTCACAAATCATAGTGGCCACAAGCTCGGTGGGATTGATATCCCCCTGGCTTGTTTCGGAAAAATGAACATTCCGGTCAAAGGCCTCTTTGGCAAGTTCTGCCAGATTAACAACCTTTCCCACCATCACCAGGGCAAATGTTCCCAAATGTGAATGGATGATAATGGGCTGGGAATCGGTATCAGAAATAACCCCAATCCCCATATTCCCCGTCAACGCATCAAGATCCGCCTCAAATTTCGACCGGAAATAGGCATTTTCAAGACTGTGAATCGACCGCTGGAACCCGTCCTTTCCCACGGTGGCAAGCCCGCCGCGTTTGGTTCCAAGATGGGACAGATAATCGGTTCCGTAAAAAAGTTCTTTATTGCATGCCTTGGTTGCTGCACATCCGAAAAAACCGCCCATGATATTCACATTCCTTTGTTGTTTAAGGTTTATTTTCTTGGGTCCTACATTTTAATAAAAGAATCCTTAACAGCATAAAAAAACCTTGTAAAGGAAAATTAAGGAATCGACAGGTACATTGATAACCAGACCCAACACTTAGGGTTTATGGAGCCTTTTGAAGTATCAATTATTTTGACTTTGGTATTTTG
>JAFLJU010000156.1 GCA_022712835.1 Desulfobacteraceae bacterium | reverse complement strand
TGAAATTTAATAAAATTGTGGATATATGATTATTAAACCATGGGATTTAATGGGTGTGTTTTATCCTAATATCTTTTTATTGCCATAACAGACTGTTTTTTTAGGAGAGGAATGGGTATCCATTTTTTTCATCGTTGTTGTGGCGTCAAATTTGCAAACTCAGGTGGTTTATTGCTTTGCAAACGGTTAATTATTAAGCGTTAGAAAAGGACAAAAAAATGGTTTTTGATGAACAATTTTCAATGGAGATTCGAAAGTATGGTGTTGGGTTGATGGCCGATGCTGGCCGGTATCATTTTGTTGCCTCCCTGGCCCAGGAAAATAAGATCAAGCAGCTATGCCTCTCACAGCACCAGGATCTCACCGATGAAACACCTAAAAAAATCAAGTGGTTCCCGGATGAATCCTGTGCCATCAAAGCCCTGCAGGACAATCGAAAGGCATGCCATAAGTGCATGCGAGCCATCGAAACAATTACGCTTGGATCACTTCCGAATAAATGAGAATGCACAGTTCTAACTTGCTATTTGAGGCAGGTTATGGCATTTATTGAGTCTTATATGACAAATAAATGCTATCAATAATTGCGTCCCCACAAAGGGAGGCTTTCGGAGGATATATATAATGGAGGAACGGTACAATCCTGGTGCTGTTGAGCCTAAATGGCAGGCGTATTGGAACAAGAACAAGCTGTTTAAGGTTTCTGAAGATCGGTTAAAAGAAAAATACTATTTATTGGAAATGTTTCCCTATCCTTCGGGAAAAATTCACATTGGCCATGTTCGAAATTATACCATCGGCGATGTGGTGGTTCGGTATAAACGGATGAAAGGATTTAACGTCATCCATCCAATGGGCTGGGATGCCTTTGGCATGCCAGCTGAAAATGCCGCCATCGATAACAATACCCATCCGGCCGCCTGGACCTATGAAAACATCAGCGCCATGCGGGTCCAGCTTAAAAAAATGGGATTTTCCTATGATTGGGACCGTGAAATTGCCACCTGCAGGCCGGAGTATTATCGTTGGGAACAATGGCTGTTTTTAAAAATGCTGGAAAAAGGCATGGCCTACCGCAAGGAATCCTTTGTCAACTGGTGTGAAAAATGCCAGACCGTTCTTGCCAATGAGCAGGTGGAGCAAGATAAGTGCTGGCGGTGTTCCCAGGTGGTTCAACAAAAAAAGCTCTGGCAATGGTTTTTTAAGATTACCGATTATGCAGAAGATCTGCTGGTCCATTGTGATCAATTGCCCGGATGGCCGGACAAGGTGACCGTGATGCAGAAAAACTGGATCGGAAAAAGCATCGGGTCTGAGCTTAAATTTAAGATAGAAGGACGAGATGAGGACCTTACGGTTTTTACCACAAGGCCGGATACGGTTTTTGGAGCGACCTTCATGTGTCTGGCACCGGAACATCCTCTGGTGGAAACCCTGTCCCGGGGAACGGATCAGGAAGCGGTGGTGGATGCTTTTGTTCAGAAGGTTTCAAGCCAGGAACGGTCTGCCGACGGGGTTGAAAAATATGAAAAAGAAGGGGTGTTTATTGGTGCCCATTGTATCAATCCTGCTTCCGGAGAGAAAATCCCCATCTACACTGCCAATTTTGTATTGATGGGATATGGAACCGGTGCCATTATGTCAGTGCCAGCAGGAGACCAGAGGGATTTTGACTTTGCCCGTAAGTATGATCTGGAAATTCGGGTGGTGGTTCAGCCCAAGGGAGAACGGTTTGATTCTTCCACCATGACCGAGGCGTACACCGGCTCTGGTGTGATGGTTAATTCCGGTCAATTTGACGAGCTTGACAGCAAAGAGGCCATGGAAGTGATGACCGACTGGCTGGAAGAAAAGGGCCGGGGGAAGAAGGCCATCTCCTACCGGCTCAGGGATTGGGGGATTTCCCGGCAACGGTATTGGGGAACGCCCATCCCGGTGATCCATTGTCCCTCTTGTGGCGTGGTCCCTGTTCCAGAATCGCAGCTTCCCATACGGCTTCCCGAAGACGCTAACCTGCTTGCCAAGGGAGGGTCTCCCCTGCCAGCTCTTGATTATTTTTCCAAGGTGACCTGTCCTGCCTGCGGCAGAGAGGATGCCAAGCGGGATACCGATACCATGGATACCTTTGTGGAATCCTCCTGGTATTATCTGCGGTATTGTTCCCCCCGGTATGATAAGGGGATGTTTGATCCAGCCGCCGTTAAATACTGGGCACCGGTGGATCAATATATTGGTGGGGTGGAGCACGCTGTGCTGCATCTTTTGTATTCCAGATATTTTATGCGGGTCTTAAATACCCTTGGGCTGATCGATTTTAAAGAACCGTTTACCCGGTTGCTCACCCAGGGGATGGTCTGTAAGGAAACCATGACCTGTCCTGAACATGGGTTTTTATTCCCCGAAGAGGCAAAAAAACAAGACGACGAAACCCTTGCTTGTAGCCGTTGCGGAAGTGAAGTCGAAGTTGGGCGGGTCATCAAGATGTCCAAATCCAAGAAAAATGTTGTGGATCCCAATGAGCTTTTGGAGCGGTACGGGGCCGATGTTACCCGGCTTTTTTGTCTGTTTGCGGCACCGCCTGAGCGGGATCTTGAATGGAACGAAGACGGGGTGGAGGGCAGTAATCGATTTGTCAACAGAGTCTGGCGGCTTGCCATTGAATGTATGGACAAGATGGATATAACCGCCATTGCGCCCTATAAAGGGGCGGCTTCTGATCTTAACGCCCAACCGGCAAAGGATCTGTATATTAAGGCCAACCAGACCATTCAAAAGGTGACCGACGATATAGACAAAAGTTTTCATTTTAATACCGCTATTTCTGCAATTATGGAGCTTGTCAATACCATGTACACGGTGGATATTGACAAGGCAGATGCTCAGATGAAATCTGTTCTCCTGTTTTGTCTTGAAAATATTTTGTTATTGTTAAGTCCCATTATTCCCCATTTTTGTGAAGAATTGTATGAAAAAATGGGGAATGAAAATTCCATTCTGGAGCATGGTTGGCCTGACTATCGCGAGGATTCTCTTAAAACCGATGAGGTGCTGGTGGTTGTGCAGGTGAACGGAAAGCTTAGGGCAAAATTTAGTGTGAGCTGTGAGATGGACGAAGCCGGAATCAAGGAAACAGCGATGGCCGACGAACACGTAAAGAAATATTTACAGGAGAAACCGGTGAAGAAAATTATTGTTATTCGAAAGAAACAAACCCTTGTCAATATAGTGGTGTGATATGAAATTAATTCAATTTTTTATGCTGATCGGCTTGATTGCTATGGTTACTGCCTGTGGCTATCGCTTGGAAGGTGGGGGCTACATCAATAAAGATGTCAGCCGAGTGGCCGTGACGGTTTTTGAAAATAAAAGCTCGGAAACCCGTGCTGGCGTGAGCTTCGCAAACCAGCTGATCCAGGAAATTCAAGCCAAAACAGATACGGTCGTTGTGGATTTAGACAAAACAACCCGTAAGATTGTGGGGGTGGTGAATTCCATCACATTTTCTGCTCTGGCAAGGACTAGTACGGAAACAGTTGTGGAAAGGCAGGTTACCGCTGTTGTGGATATCAAATTGGTTGGACCGGGCGGGGATATTATCTGGTCTGTGAAGAATATGACCTCCACGGAGTCTTATCAGGTTGATTCAAATAAGGTGAATGACACAGCCAGCAAGCAAAAGGCTGTTGATAAAATTGCCCTGCGAATTGCCGAGAGAGTTATCAGTCAGATGATGAATAATTTTTAAGGGGTCAGTTAAGGAATAAAATAATAAAGACAGGAATTTCTCACATAGATCAAAAGATCCGAAGAGAATTCCTGTCTTACTATATCTAACAGACTGTTTTAAACCTTAGCACTCTAAAGAATTATTAATTAGAATTCACAAGTTTGGTAAGTCTTGAAATTTTTCTGGAAGCAGTTTTCTTATGAAGAATGCCTTTTTGTGCGGCTTTGTGTATAGCAGACTGCGTCTGTCTCATCAATTCAGCTTTGGTGTCAGCGCCAGTTTCCTGGGCGGCACGCAGACTTTTTTCCAGATTTTTAAGAGTGGTTTTTGCAGATCTGTTTCTAAGCCGTCTTACCTGACTCTGTTTCGCCCGTTTCTTTGCAGATTTGTGGTTAGCCAACTTGGTTTAGCTCCTTGTGTTAGTGAATTAAAGATAAAAATTAAGCTATATTTCAAAATAGGAAACATATATTTAAATTTGAATTTTGTCAAGGAAAAACTGTGAGAAAACTATTTCAAAACGCTGCCTCTGTGAGCGTTTTAACTCTTTTCAGCCGGATACTGGGGGTGATGCGGGATGCCCTGATTGCCATGGTGTTTGGTGCATCCACGCCCAGCGATGCCTTTTTCATCGCCTTCAGGCCCTTTGACCTGCTGAGAAAGATGTTTTCTGATGGTATCCTCAGTATTTCATTTGTCCCCATTTTTTCAGGGTATCTGGAAAAGGGAAGAAAAGATCAGGCAATCTCCCTGTTTTTATCGGGCTTGTTTATAGTTTCTGTGGCAGGGGTAATTCTTGTGATAGCGGGAGTTTTATTTGCGCCAATCCTTGTGAAGGTTTTGGCGCCGGGATTTGTTCCGGGAAGTTATCCTCACAGCCTTACAATGGTCCTATTGAAAATAATGTTGCCCTATCTTTTTGTTATTCTGACCCTGGCCCTTTGCATGGGGGTGCTCAATTGCCTGGGTAACTTTTGTCTTCCGGCGGCAACCCCCATTGTGTTAAATTTTGTGGTGATACTATTTGCTATTTTTGTCTCCGCAAATTTGCGTTCACCGATCATTGGCCTTGCTTTAGGGGTTACCATCGGAGGGGTGGTTCAATTGGCGTTGCAGATTCCATTCTTAATCCGCCATGGAATGATGGATTTTTCCCGTTTTAAGTGGTTTCATCCCGGATTGGTAAAGATCGGAAAAACAATGATTCCCTGCATGATAGGGGCTGCTTCCTATCAAATTAATATCATGATTGCCAGTCTATTTGCCTCTACACTTCGCCAGGGCAGTATCTCCTTTCTCTATTATGCCGACCGGTTGGTACAATTCCCCCTGGCATTGTTTGCGGTTTCTTTTTCAACGGTTTTATTACCCTCTTTGTCCAGAGCGGTGACCCAGGGAAAACAAGATGGGGTACCTGCTGAAGTAACAAATCAAGTATCAAATGAAGTATTTAAGGAATTTGCAAAGGGGGCAAGTCTGGTTCTCTTTGTTACCATTCCTGCCATGACAGGTTTGCTCGTGCTGGGTGCGCCCATTGTTTCCCTTTTGTTTAAACAGGGGGCCTTTGATGCCTCTGCAGTCCATCAAACGTCCGGCTGCCTGTTTTATTTGGTGCTGGGTTTGTGGGCCTATACCGGGACCCGGCTTTTTGTTACCCTTCACTATGCATTGTCTTCTTTCAGGCTTCCCTTCGTTGCCGGCCTTGTTGCCATTGGATTTAATCTGGTACTTTGCTGGTTTCTGGTGGGAGATTTTGGGGTCAGGGGGCTTTCCTTGTCTGTCTGTCTATCCTCAATGGCAGGGTTTGGGGTGTTGTTTGTGAACATGCCTGGAACCTTTTCCAGAAGGCAATTGATTGTTTCTGCTTGCAGAGCCGTTTTTTTATCTGTTATAATGTTCTTTTTTATCCGTTGGGCGGCCCAATCCATCGTGACAGAAGAATATGGCAAACTTGGGCTTGGGGCGGGGATATTTGCCTGCATCCTCCTGGGGATCTGTTGTTTTGTTTTAACAGCTGTCCTTACGGCAAGCCCTGAAATTAAACAGATCAAGCAGATGTTGAAAAAAAGATGTAAAAAAAAATGACCCCAATGACGGTATTTGAAAAAGCAATTTTTTATGTTGGTATCCTGCTGACCCTAGTGCTCTTGTTTATGATTTTTTTTTCAAAGCATGGGATTGTGGATTATGGCAAACTTAAAAAACAAGAAGCGAAGATTTCGGTGCAGGCTGCACAAACGGCAACGGCCAATCGAAAAATTGAGAAGGAAATTAAAAGTTTGAAGCTTGATATTGACTATATAAAACATTTGGCTAAACATGAACATGGGATGGCTCAGCCGGATGAACTTATATTTAAAAATACCCCAGAAAAAAAGGAAAAAACACCATGAAAGATGAATTTATTACCCTGGAACTTGCCAGGCTATATGAAAGCCAGGGGTATTTTCGGGATGCCCTGGACATGTATCGAGCCCTTGAATCGGAAGAAGGGGAAAATAATACTCAGCCCAGAGACCTTGAGATAGCTGCCAGCCTTGCGCGCATGGAATCTGCTTTAAAAAAACAAGACTCGCAGGCAGACACACGGGAAAACCCTCTGGAACCATTGGCCGAAGCGCTGGCCATTTTGGCGGAACCTCGGGAACCTTTGACGGATCCTGTTTCGGCTGATTCTTTGCCGGAAAAAGGAATGAGCCCCCTTTTGGAACAATGGGTTGCGCTTCTTATGCTGGAAAAAAGGGTTGGTTTTATGAAACGGTTTGGGGCAGGGGGATTGCAGGGCTCTAAGGGATGATTTCATGATAAAAAAAGAAAAATTTGGAATCCTGACCTTGTTGATCACCGCAGCTTTGATCTCATTCGGAGTGAATGCGTTTTCGCCCTCGGGCATTGCGCTTACGGGGCAGTGGGACAAATCCAAGGGGGTGGTGACGGCAAAATCCAAACAGGATGCCGTTCATCCTGAGATCGAACTTAATGATCCCCGTACGGTTCAGCAGATGATTAAAGAAAAGGCGGTTGTGCTTTTGGATGTTCGGTCAAAGGAAGAATACGACCAGGGCCACCTGCCCGGAGCCTTGTCCTTTCCCCTGACAGGATTTGATGATAACCTGGATAAATTACTATCACTTGTAAACAAGGATTCATCTGTCCTGGTCTATTGCTCCGGGGTGGATTGTGCCGCAAGCCACACCTTTGCCGTACAGCTTTTAGCCATGAGATTCATTAACGTCAAAGTCTATGCCGGCGGGTTCAGGCAATGGCAGGAGATGGGATTTGAAATATCCAAAAATGAAGGATAACTCTAAAAAATGGGGATGGCAAACAGGGGTTCACTGGATACTGAGACTGCTCCTCGGACTGACCTTTATCTGGGCAAGTATACACAAAATCATAAACCCGGCTGAATTTGCCAGGATAATTTACGGGTATGGGGTGTTTCCGGAAATCACGATTAATGTTATCGCAATTTTCTTGCCTTATATAGAATTTTTGACCGGTATCTGTCTGATCACAGGTATTTTGCCAAGATCGTCTCTTGCGATCATAAATGGCCTTCTTTTTGGATTTATTCTTCTAATCGGGTTTAATCTTTTTCGGGGTCATATCTTTGATTGCGGCTGTTTCTCCGTCTCCGATACCCAGACTGCCGGATCTGCCTTATCCTTGTTAATACGGGATGTTTTTCTGCTTGTGGCCGGTATCTATCTTTGGATCCGGTTTGAACCTTTGGGAAATCGTTTTTCTTAATTTAATCCTGAATTTTATTCAAACACTGTTGGGCTTCTTTGGCCAGGGTTGTTTCCTTGGCTGGCCAGACCATGAGATCGTATATGCCGTCTACCTGGACAAATCCAAACCCTAAATTTTCATAAAAACCGTGGGAGGGATTGTTTTGATCCACATGAATACTAACCCGATGGTCTGTTTTTTGGGCCTGGTCCATGGTCTGTTTGAACAATTGTTTTCCGACTCCCTTTCCCCTGTGGGCCGGCAGAATGGCAATGTCCATGACCCGGATTTCAGTATAGGGCATCTGCCGGACATAAAACCGGCCCAGGGGAACACCCTTGAGGTCTTCTATAATGTAAAAGTCGGCATCAGAAGTTGCCATGTACTGGTGGTGCTGTAATAAAAACTGCTGGGTAAGAAATTGGGTAAGATCTGGTTCCGGGAATCCGTAAACCTGTGTTTCATAATCTCTGGAGGTGGCAAATATATGCTGTAACAACAGCATGTCTTCGGGTTCCCTGATGGGCCTGAGGCGGATATCTAATAAGGTGCTGGTCATAAGTGGTCTCATGTTTTTTAGGAGATGGAACTTCCGATTAAATCCCCGGTTGTTCTTAATCCGGGCAAAATGCTTGGCAGGAGATTTCCCGGCAGAAAAGGCTTTGCCGGGAAATCTCTGTAATAGTTCTGTATCAATTTCTAAAGGGAAAAGTCCCTTCAAGGGCGATGCAGAAGGGAATCGTTAAAAAGGGCTGCCTGTTTTCATGGGACTTGCCATCGCCAGCAGGGGCCAAGGCTTTATTTGCCATGGCCATGGTAATGATAGGTACTCTTCGCTCTACCGCATCTGTGTATAATTGGGTACTGGTATCAGAACTTGTGGCCGGATACATGGTATGATCTGGAGCACCGCTGGTTGCCTCTGCATTGCTCCCTTTTGCCCCGTGGCTGTGTTTGGGCAGTTGGGTTTCATCTAGGTGAGAGACAGATTGCCCCCCGAGAGCACCAATGAAATATGGGCTCAAACCAGGGGACTGGCCCTGCTGGACCGGAGCTCTTCCCTGCAGGTTGGGCAGCCCCATTGTGGATCGGCCGTTCCCGCCGTAGATAGTGCCGATGACTGCATAAAGTGCTGTGTTTGCCTGGATGGAAATTTCTTGTCCCAGGCAATAGGCCCAGCCTCTAGGAGCAAAACTATATGGGAACATTCGAATTTCACCGATAAAAGGGTCTGACATTTTTGTCCTCCTTTGGAATGGATGGGTTAATTTGGGTTCGGGTAGGTGCCGCGCGTGGCAATGATAAAGTTGATGCCTGAAAAGGGCATGATGTTGTTATGGGGCTGGTTCCCACCTGATACTCCAAAAGCATCAGGGGAAAATTCATTTATTTGGGTGGCATCCTCCCCTGGGTTGTAAAATTTTTCTGGATCAAAATTTGCCAGCACATGGCCTACGGTATCTAATTTGGTTGCCGAATCTGTTGAT
>JAFLJU010000171.1 GCA_022712835.1 Desulfobacteraceae bacterium | reverse complement strand
TTTTTCTTCTTGAACTATTGGTTTTTGCTCCTGACGGGCCAGGGCCTCTTCTTGTTGCTGGAACTTGACTTCCAAAGCATTCAGCCGGGCTTCCCTCTGAGCCATTTGTGCTTCCCTTGCAGCAAAGGCTTCCGCCTTTTCCTGGGCTGCCTTCAAGGCCAGCTCCTTTTCTTCCAGTTCTTTAAGCTGTTGTGAAGCTTTCCTAGCTGCTTCCTCAGCTTGTTTTATCTGTTCATCTTTTTCAGCCAGTTGCCTTGAAAGCTCTGCTTCTTTTCTGAAAATTTCCTCGGTTTTTTCCATTGCAACCTTCTGAGCCGCAATCTCTTCTTTTGAAGGTCCCTTGTCAAAAACATCCGTGACCTGAAGCTTTTCCGTGTATTCACCCGACCGTTTTCTTCGGGTTTTCATCAATGTTGACAGCCGGTTTATATTTTCTTTCTTTAATTTTTTTAGTTTCTGTGAGATTTCCTTTGTCTGCACCGTTGCCTTTTGAACCCCGGAGGCCATCTCAGAGGCTCTCTTTTCGGCATGATCCCGGGACACTGAAACTCCGCGGCTTTTCAATGTGGATTCAAAACTCTGTTTGGCAAGCTCAAGGGTTTTTCGACCAGAAGTTACCTCACCGTTCATCTGGAGTACAAAAGCAATCAAATTCAGACCCTGCATCCCCGGAAACATGCTGTCCAGAAAACCAGCCATCATGAATGAGGCCATTTCAGCTTTGAAATCCCCATTTTCATTTTCACTGATGTAACCGCCTTTGAGACATGTAGAGATGGCTGTCTCAAGACTATCATCTCTTTCAAGCCCGATGTCCACCAATTCACGGGTAAAACTTTCAAGCAAAAACCGCTCAGGGGGAAAATCGGCATATTGTCGAATTTCTCTCTCCCGCTCCACAATAATAGTAATACAGGATATGCTTGCCAGATTAAAGGACATCATTGCCGCATCTGAATCCACATCAATAAAAGAGATTATCTCCCTGGTAAGGATTTCATCCAATTGCGTACTCACAAAAGAAGGATCCATCTCATTTCCCGATGTTAACTCTTTTCCCATTATTCATCTCCCTGATTAATATCAGAAATCATATCAGCGATATCAGATGCCATTTGTCCGACTTTGTCACCAGCCATCGGTTTCACCGGCAATTCAGTCATCTCATCTTCTTCTATAATCTCATTGTCGTCTATAATATCATCTTCTTCAAGAAAATCACCGTCTTGGCTTTCGACATCGTCCCGGGTGGTTGAAATTTCGACACACTCGCCCTGGCGGTTAAAAATCACCGATAGGGGAACCTTTATTTCAAAATCAAACTTGTAAGCGATTTGATTATCATGAACAATCAGGTTGCCTTCTTTATAATCCACTTCATCCTGAATTGCAAACTTATGCTTTTCCAGTAATAGTTTTTCGATGGAATCCCAATCAAGTTCTGCATTTATTGCATCAATGAATTCTTTTTCACTCTCCTGGATTGTCTCTGGATTCGTCAGCTTCACTTAAGTCACCTCAATTTTATTAAATCCCAATACTATTTCCTTTGCAAAACGCAGATATGCAGATGATGCAGGACTTTTCACATCGTAAAGTGCAAGAGCCATTTTTTTATCCATGGCATTTTTAACCGTTTCATCTTCCGGGATAAAGGCATCAGCCACCATATTTTTAATTTCTGCCAGATGGTTATCTTCTAAAAACCGTTCAATATCATGGCTTGTTTTACATCGATTGAACAAAATGCTTGCGATTTTCAAACCTGTTTCATGGGTGTTGCGAACATATTTAACCAATTTGAGCAGGCAATGGAAATCTTGAGCACAATTGTGCCGGGGACACATGGCAATGATTAACCAATCGGCAGCTGTCAAGGCAGCAACACTTAAAAACCCGTATGAAGAAGGGGTATCAATGATAATATAATCGTAATCGGAGCGAATATCTTCAAGGAAAAGGCGCAAAATTTTTTCATTGGAAACTGTTTTGGTCAATTTTAATGCAACCGAGAAAAGATCAAATCCAACGGGCAACATATCCAGACAATTAAATTCTGTCTTCACGATGGCTTCGATAATTGTCGCCTTGCCACTTAAAACAGAAGACAAATCAAAGGGATAACCCAATGCACCGACACCGGACCATTGGGTGGCCGAAGCCTGGGGATCACAGTCAAGAAGGAGTGTTTTTTTTCCGTATAATGAAAGGGAGACCGCAAGGTTCACAGCCGTAACGCTTTTACCTGAACCACCCTTCTGTCCTGAAATTGTCAGTACTTTTCCCATAGCCTTTATATTTACGCATTATTTTGAAAAATATCAATCCCCATTAGTTTGAAAAACGCATTTACTATCGTTTTAATCATTTTTAAGCCTAGGCAAATATTAAAAATATCCCCCCACCCGGTTGAAATAATCAAATAGATATATCATAATGCATGACCAATTAAACCATTGCAAACAGGAGATATCATCCTTGGGCAAGATATCCATTTCCCTTGACGGAATTGAACAGGCAATTGAAAATCTGAAATACAGACCCGGTTCAGTAAAGCAAAAAGCAATTTCAGCCATTCGATCATTTTATGATTCCGAAGATTCAATTCAAACCCTCACCCAGATTAACACAGATGCACTGATAAAAAAAATCTGGGATGTAGGGGATGATGTATCCAAAATCAGATCCAAAAGAAGAAATTTTTCCAGTCTTAAATCCTCCATCAACGCAGATCTAAAAAAACTGTCAAAAAAAGATAAGAATCCGGACAATATCATTATCATCGATGCCAATATCTTTGACATGACAGAAGAGGCGAAAAGCGACCTATTAAGCAGCTTCACAGATGCGGTAAAAACCGGTGATATCGACCTGGAACAAGCCACCGGAATACTCAAAACCGTAGCCGAATTCCTTGAAACTCTTCAAATGGAGAGCACAAGCCATGAATCAATAGACATCATCAAAGAGATGAAAAAAATCCTCAACAAAATTTCCGAGGAAGGTCTACTGGATGACGATGAAGAGATTGAGGAAATCGAAGCGCTCGAAGAGATTGAAGAGATTGAAGAGATTGAAGAGATTGAAGAGGTTGAAGAGGTTGAAGAGGTTGAAGATGATATCATTGAGGAGTTGGACGATGACACCGAAATCATTGACGAAGACGAGCTGGAGGTCATTGATGAGGAGGAGTTGGAGGAAGAAGAAATTGACGATGATATCATTGAGGAGCTGGACGATGACACCGAAATCATTGACGAAGACGAGCTGGAGGTCATTGATGAGGAGGAGTTGGATGAAGAAGAAATTGACGATGATATCATTGAGGAACTGGACGATGACACCGAAATCATTGACGAAGACGAGCTGGAGGTCATTGATGAGGAGGAGTTGGATGAAGAAGAAATTGACGATGATATCATTGAGGAACTG
>JAFLJU010000538.1 GCA_022712835.1 Desulfobacteraceae bacterium | reverse complement strand
GTTGCCGGTGCTGTTGACGGAAATGGCATATTCCCGGGAGTTTGAGCGGGAGGCGGATCAATATGCCCTTGACTGGCTTCGTGAAAAAAAGATCTTAACTGTTCATTTTGTAAGGTTAATGGAGCGGATAGAACAGAAAATAGAAATTATATTCGAGGATTCGGATAAAAAATGGTTGAGCTATCTTTCAAGTCATCCCGGGATTAAAGAGCGGGTTGAAGCATTTCGGAATTAGCTATATAAACGCCATCATCCAAAAGGAAAAGGGTCACATTCTTTCCTTTCTTATGGGCAACTGCGGCAAGAAACAAAGCACGGGTGGCACGGTTGGGATTGTCTGTACCGCATAAAAGTATGATCAATACATTATCAGTCATGATGATTTTCCTATAATTTTAGTTGATTAACCAATGATACCAAATTTAATAAGAATAGTTTAACTATAGATCAATAGATACAAACATGTAAAGCCCTAGAGAGACTATCTACTATAGTGAATATTCCACGGCCTTTTCGGCATGAATGGCCGTGGTATCGAATAATTTTACTTTTGTATCACCTTGGCTTACCAACATTCCAATTTCTGTACAGCCAAGGATTACTGCTTCAGACCCTTGATTCGCAAGCATATCAATGATGCGAAGGTATTCATTTTTTGAATCTGGTTGTATTTTCCCTAAACACAATTCTTCATAAATTATTTTGTGAATAATCTTTCTGTCTTCTCCATTTGGGATCTGAACATTGAGCCCATATTTTTCAATCAACCGGCCTTTGTAGAAATCCTGCTCCATTGTGAAAGCTGTGCCAAGCAAGCCAACCGTTTTAATGCCATTATTCACAAGAACTTCTGCCGTTGCATCGGCTATGTGAAGCAGGGGGATTTTAATTGCCTTTTCTATTTGCGGAGCAACCTTATGCATCGTGTTGGTGCAGATGAGCAAAACATCAGCGCCGGCAGACTGTATGTTTTGAGCTGCCTGGGAAAGTATTCTTGCGGTACCTTCCCAATCTCCTTTGTGCTGTAGTTTTTCAATGGGTTCAAAATCGACACTGTACATAGCAATTTTCGCCGAGTGTAAACCGCCAAGTTTTTTTTTAACCCCTTCATTAATCGCACGATAGTAACCAACCGTACTTTCCCAACTCATACCACCCAAAAGACCAATTGTTTTCATGTTACCCCCTGTTATATGAACTACGAAATACCAGGATTGATAAATCGTGTAAAGCCAAATTAAAAAAAATAATTCAGTATATAAAAAACCATACATGGCTGGCTTGATTCGGGCTGCTCTGGGCTTATATACCCTCTATAAACACGAGGAAAACTGTTAAGAGTATGGGATAGATTTTGCTATTCCCAATTTTTTGCTGTAACATTCTTTTTAAAAATTTACAGGTTCGCAATGATATCCTTGATTTTGATCTACACAGGGGTTCAGTGAGAGGCGGATGAAAAATCAGCAGAACGTCTAGGCATTAAAGGGCATATAAATAAACCGGTTTTACAAGAAGATCTGGCCCTGACAATTGCGAAATTTTGAACAATTATAAAAGTAAGAACAAAGGCGTTGTTCATGAAAAATAATACAGAATTCTTTCAAAAAAGAAGATGGGGATTAATCTCCTTGAGAACATTGTCACTTGTATCCATTCTAATCGCTGTGCTCTTTACGAATGCAGTTAATGCTCAAGAAACCATTAAATCTGCATCCGAATATGATTATCCGCCATTTTCTATTGTGACTGCAACGGGTGAAGCAGGTGGTTTTTCTGTTGAACTTTTACGGGCAAGCCTTAATGCAGTCGGTTTGGATGTTGAATTCTATGTAGGCCCATGGGCAAAGATTAAACAGGATTTAGCCCATGGAAAAATTCAAGTGTTGCCCCTCGTGGGCCGAACTTTTGAACGTGAAAAAATTTATGACTTTTCTGTACCTTACCAAACAAGTTATGGCGGTATTTTTGTAAGAACTGACGAGACACGTATCAACACCGTGAAAGATTTGGCCGACAAAGAAATTTTAGTTATGAAAGGCGATAATGCAGAAGAATTTCTTTTGCGCGAAAATGTATCAAAACACATTATAACCACTGAGTCATTTGAAGATGCATTTAAAATGCTTTCAGAGGGTAAACATGATGCAATCGTTGCGCAGCAAATAGTCGGCAGACAGTTAATCGGAAAATTAGGTATTACTAATGTAAAAAAAATATCCAGAATAGATAAATATAAACAAGATTGGACATTTGCGGTAAAGGAAGGGGATAAGGAATTATTAGCTAATCTTAATGACGGACTTTCAAAAGTTATCATTAATGGTACTTTTGATATTATTCATGATAAATGGTTTGGTTCTGATCCTGGGAAATTTCTCCCGGGCAAAGAGGAAGAACAGATACCTCTGACTGCCCGGGAACAGGCCTGGATTAAGGAGCATCCTGAGATCACCCTGGGGGGAGGTATTTCTTTTGAGCCCTTCATCATGTACGACGATGACGGTAAGGTGATTGGTTATGATGCTGATATTTTAAACTTAGTAGCTAAGAGAACTGGCCTGAATATTCGCTTTGAACTGGGCAAGTGGAATAAAATATTAGACCGCGCTAGGAAAAGAGAGTTAGATGGTTTAACAAGTGCAATCCTAACGAAAGAACGAGCCCCAATTTACAACCGCTCAAAACAATACCTATCCTATACTTCTCTTATTATCGTCAAAAAAGGAAATCCTGCGGAAATTCACTCAATAGAGGATATTTCTGGGAAAAGGGTCGCTCTTCAGAAAGGAAATGCCTTTCAAGAAATTCTGTCGGAGGAGGGCAAAAAAGTTGAGTTCGTCTATTTTGACACAATACACGAATTGATAAAGGCAATTGTCTCTGGAAAAGCAGACTTTACAATTCTCGATGAATCAGCATTCTACGTAGCCCGGCAATTAATGCTGGAAAGCATGATAGAGGCGCCTTTTACGGTGGGAGATGAAAACACTATTCACTTCCTATTACGTAAAGACTGGCCTGAATTAGTTTCTATCATAAATAAAGGTATTAATTCAATTTCTGATGAAAAAAGAAATTCAATTAAGAATAAATGGTTTGGTCTGTCAAATTTAGAAATAAAAAATGTAGAAAAAGGGCAATTTTCTTACGCAAAAAAAATAATAAAACAAAAAGCTGAGGATGTTGCCAGGCAAGTCGAGATATATTTAAGTGCATACCCTGATAAAACATTGAAAGATTTGCAAAATGATCCAAAATTTCAGAAAATTGCAATTCAACCGGTTGGAAAAACAGGTTATACAGCAGTTTCTGATTATAATGATTTAGTTGTTCTTTTTCATCCAAATAATGATTTGATCGGTCTTGATTTTGAGGGCATGAGTAAAGACTATCCTGTAATGTGGGAGCTTTTAACACAGGCAAAGGGAGGGCATGATGTTTCTGGAAAATATGAATTCCCCGATTTAGATGGGGCAATTAAAGATAAGTATGTATATATAAAAATAGTTAAGGAGAAAACTTCCGATGGTGTTGGTCTGTGGGTTGCGGCCACAACTTATTTAGATGAGTATGATAAAATTAAGTTACAGGAAGAGAGAAAAGGAAGTCTTCCAACAATCTCTATGGTTTGGGTTTTGGGGGGTATAGTTTTAATTGTTTTGTTTTTATTAATCTTAAATAAGTTGAACATAGTAAAATTTGAAAAAAATATCATAATGCTTTTTTTAGCGACTGCTTTACTATTGATCATCGGATTATTTATTTTCAATGCATTCAAGATAACAAAAAATTTGAAAACATCTGCAATTGAGAATTATTTTGATATTCTGAGATCTACTGCTTCTAATAAACATGCGACCATAGAACAGCATATCAACCATATGAAAAATTCATTTCATATTTTAAACTATAGAAAGGCTATCTCAAATAAAGAGTTATTGGATATAGTTGAATTTGGGGAAGATTTTGCTGAGATTTTTATAGTAGATTCCAGTGGAAAAATAACACATTCGTCAGACATTTCACATATTGGTTTTTCTCGTTTAAATGACCCTTATTTTAAAAATGTGAAAGAAGAAATTTATATAAAACCACTCTATCGTTCTGGAACTATAGGAGAAATTTTATATACTATTTCTGCTCCCTATAATAAAGGCGTATTAGTTGCAAGAATGAATCTTCATCGTATTCACGATATCATTTCTAAAAAAGAAGGACTTGGGAAAAGTGGAGAGAGTTTGCTTGCATACAGAAATGACAATGGAGACGCGGTATTTTTTACACTGAGAAGATTTACAACAGATGTCGAAGCAAGAGATATAATTCCCAAGGAAGATGTTAACATCCCCATAACACAGGCATTGTTAGGAAATGAAAGAGAATTCTCCGGCTATTCGGACTATAGGGGGGTTCCTGTATTTGCTGTAACTATGTATATTGAAGATATTGCAGCCGGGCTTGTTGTTAAGATTGACCAGGAAGAAGCACTTAAATCGGTTTCAAAAAACATAAATCAAATTTGGTCTTCTACAGCTCAGATTATCCTCGCAATAATAATTATCGGTATAATCTTCTATTTTTTATTAACTTATTCACTTAGAATGGAAGTTAAAAACAAAACGAATGCGCTTGAAAAAGCATCTAAAGGGTTAGGTGAACGAGTCAAGGAACTTAACTGCCTTTATAGGATATCCAATCTGGCTGAACAACCTAATCTCTCATTAGAGAATATTTTTCAGAGTATAGTTGATTTTATTCCCCCGGCTTGGCAGTACCCTGAAATTACCTGTTCACGGTTAATAATAGAAGGTGAAGAGTACAAAACAAATAACTTCAAAGAGACTGAATGGAAGCAATCGGCAAAAATTATTGTAGCTGGTAAGCGAACAGGTGTTTTAGATGTTTTTTATTTAGAGGAGAAATTAGAGTGTCATGAAGGTCCTTTTAGCGAAGAAGAAAGACATCTTATCAATGAACTTGCAGATCGGTTAGGACTGTTGCTTGAGCGCAAACAGGCTGAGGAAAAAATTGTACGTTTTGGACGCATATTCGAAAACTCTTTAAATGAAATATACTTGTTTGAAATAGACACCTTGAAATTTGTTCAAGTGAACCCCGCTGCTATTCATAATTTGGGTTATACAATGGAAGAACTTGAAAAATTAACAACTCTTGACATCAAATCTGAAATTTCAGCAGAGTCGTTTGCAAAAATTATCTCACCTTTGATTAAAGAAGAAAAACAAAGAATTGTTTTTACGACGGTTCATAAACGTAAAAATCAATCTCTATATGATGTAGAAGTTCATTTGCAGCTTTTAAAACATGAAAACAAATCGTTATTTGCCGCAATTATTTTAGATATCACCGACCAGAAATTGGCCCGGGAAGAAAAAATTCAATTGGAGAGAAAATATCGTCAATCTCAAAAAATGGAATCCATCGGCACGCTGGCAGGCGGTATCGCCCATGATTTTAATAATATCCTTTATCCGATTATCGGTTTTACCGAGCTGTCGATGCAGGATCTTCCTAAAACCCATGAAGTGCAGGAGAATCTGCAGGATATATTAGATGGTGCAAAACGTGCACGGGATTTGGTTAAACAAATTCTTATGTTTGCAAGACAGGAAAAACAAGCTTTGAAACCAATCGTCTTGAAACCTGTGGTTGAAGAAGCGTTGAAACTATTGAGATCTTCTATCCCTGCAAATATTGATATCCAGAGCCATCTATATGATCAAGATGATTATGTCATGTGTGATGCTACTGAAATACATGAGATCGTCATGAATCTTTGCACCAATGCCTATCATTCTATGGAAGAGAACGGGGGCACAATAATAGTTAGACTGAATAAACAAAATCCATCACCTGATTTGAATTTATCATCAGGAGAATACATCTGTTTAAGTGTCTGTGATAGTGGAGTTGGTATTCCGAAAGAAATTATTGATAAAATATTTGAACCCTATCTCACCACAAAGGAACTTGGCAAAGGTTCCGGGCTTGGTTTATCTGTAGTTCATGGAATTGTTGCCAATTATAAAGGTAATATAGCCGTAGAAAGCAGTCCTGATAAAGGGTCTGTTTTTAATGTTTTTTTACCGGTGACAATTCAAGCGAGAAAATTTGAGCAAAAACTGATAAAGAACAATTCTCTGGACGGGACTGAACATATCCTGTTTGTGGATGATGAGGCAAGTATTGTTAAATTGGCTATTCGAATTCTTGAACGGCTGGGCTACACTGTAACTGGAAAGGAAAGTAGTATTGAAGCATTGGAATTATTTAAAGAAAAGCCTGATGAATTTGATCTTGTTATTACTGATATGGCAATGCCTATGCTGACTGGGGCTGAATTGGCTAAACAAATAATAAAAATACAACCGGATATACCCATCATTATTTGTACTGGATTTAGTGAAAGAATGGATTCCCAAACGGCTAAGTCTCTTGGCATCAAAGAATATATTAAAAAACCGATTCTCACAGATGAGTTGACTTCAAAGATAAAAGAAGTCCTTAATCAATCCTCAAAAGGATAAAAATAATAATTATTGATATGGAACCAATCCAGTGGGAAATTAAAAAATTTAGTGAATTGACGGCAGCAGAACTTTATGAGCAGCTTCGGTTGCGGGTGGAGGTTTTTGTGGTGGAGCAGGCCTGCCCTTATCCCGAGTTGGATGGGAAGGATCTTCATATGGAAACCCTCCACCTGGGAGTCCGTATGCCAGACGGGACTCTGGCCGCTTATCTCAGGATTCTGGCCCCGGGGGTCAGCTACCCCGGAGTCAGTCTGGGCCGGGTGGTGACGGCCAGGGCCTTTCGGGGCAGGGGCTTAAGCCATCAGTTGATCGAAAAGGCCCTGGAACTTATCCGGGAGAACTGGCCTGGAATTGCCATTCAGATTGGTGCCCAGGAATATCTGAGCGCCTTTTATCGATCCCATGGATTTGAACCCACATCCAAAATATATCTTGAAGACGGTATTCCCCACATTGACATGGTCCTATAACAGGGTTAATCTGTAAAAAGAGAACAAAAAAGAGAACGAAAAATAGGACAAAAAAATGGAAGAGACCCTGTTAAAAATTTCAAACCTGGTGAGCATTTCTGAGAAAGATATTGAGCTCCAAGCCATACGATCCCAGGGCCCAGGGGGTCAGAACGTCAACAAAGTGGCGTCTGCAATTCACCTGCGCTTTGATATCATGGGGTCGGATTTACCCGGGGTGTATAAAGAAAAACTGCTGGCCTTAAAGGATAGCCGAATCACCAAGGACGGGGTGGTGGTGATCAAGGCCCAGACTTTTCGAAGCCAGGAAAAAAACAGGGAAGACGCCTTGAGCCGTCTGGTTGCCTTGATACGGGGAGCGGTTAAGGAAACCCGGAAAAGAAGGCCCAGTAAACCTTCCAGGTCATCTAAACAAAAGCGCATGGATTCAAAGACCCGGCACGGAAACCTAAAAATATTGAGAAAAAAAATCACCCATTAGATCGTAATTTCACCATATGCGGGATCAGAAATAAGGACCGCTATAAAAGACCGCTATAAAAGACTGTAATAAAAAGACCTCAATAAAAGGACCACAATAATAATGACGCCTGAACTCATGGAAAAAAATCTTTGCCGGATACGGACGATTACCACCTTTATTGTGCTGGATAAGGATCCGGCCTCCTGGGAGAAGAGACTTGCCCGGGCCGGTAAATTTTGCTCTAACTTATCTGCAAAATTTCAGGAAAACGGATACACGGTCCAGTCCGTCCGCATGGTGACCAATCCCTTTGGTCAATATTTGGATACAAGCTCATTGGAATCAGCAAGATCCGGGCTTGACCTCCTGACCCGGTTGCTCAATGGCCCCGGCATGCCGGATTTGCGAATTCGATTTGCCATTGGTGAGGCAAAAACCCGGGAGGAAATCCTGCTGTTGCCCCCTTTGATTAAGGAGTATGGAGATTTGTGCAATGCCTGTGTGAATATCAGGTTTGACGATGGGATTGCCGACAACACCATGGTCACCGCTGCTGCAAATGCGGTTCACAAGATCGGTCAGGTCACGGATGGTGGGGAAGGCAATTTTAATTTTACGGTGAATTTTAACTGCGATCCTTTTATTCCTTATTTCCCGGCGGGGTACCATGACAACTCCAAGGGCAGTTGCTTTGTCATTGGGTTGGAAACACCGGACCTTTTGGTCCGCACCCTGGAATCGTTGCCAGAAGGCGGGGATCATAATGACCATTTCAAGGCGGCCCATGACGCCTTGAAAGCGTCTCTCCAATACCATGTGGATGAGGTGGTCGCAATTGTTCATGCCTTTGACAAGACAGAGGGGTTTAAATTTTTGGGAATTGATAGTTCGGCAGCCCCTTCCAAGGAGTGTGCCTCCATGGTTCAGGTATATGAACTGCTCGGGGTCGAGTATTTCGGGGCCGCAGGAACGGTTGAGGCTTCGGCCTTGCTGACCCGTGTGTTTAAATCTGTTTCGGGGGTGCCCCTGGTGGGTTTTTCCGGTCTGATGCTGGCGGTAACCGAAGATGAAGGGTTGGCAATGGGTACCCAAAAAGGCCAGTTTGATATCCGCGCCCTTTTGACCTATAGTGCAGTTTGCGGCATCGGGCTGGATACAGTTCCCATCGCAGGTTCCACCTCCATCAAGAAAATTGCGGCCCTGATGCGGGATACCGGGACCATGGCCCATCGTCTGGGCAAACCTTTGACCGTGCGTCTTTTCCCCGTGCCCGGACTCAATCCCGGGGATATCACAGCATTTGAAAGCGATGACCTATGCAATTGTGCGGTCCTGGCCGTGCCGTGAGAATATGACAAAAAAAATTTAATAAGGAGAAAAATGATGACAGCTTCCCTTTTTTCACCCATGACCATAAATGGCATCACCTTTAAAAATCGAATCGGAGTGGCTCCCATGACCCGGATGTCAGCAGGAGACACTAGTATTCCCAGAAAAGATGTACTGGATTTTTTGGTGACCCGGGCCAAAAACAATGCAGGGCTTGTCTATAATGAGGCCATTGTCACGGACGATGAAAGTGCCCAGGGGTATCCGGGTCAGGCAAGATTATTGAAGCCGGATCAGGTGGATGCCTGGAAACAGGTGACCGAAAGTATCCGAGAACAGGGTGCTGTGTCCGTTTGCCAGGCGTTTCATTGCGGCCGCATGGCCTATGAAGGGGTCAATCCGGCCAATCGGGTCATCGCTCCCAGTCCCATTGCCCCCAAACAGGACAACCCCCTGACAGGTACTGCCTATCCTGTACCAGAGCAGATGAACCGGGCCGATATGGACCAGGTGATTTCAGGCTTTGTTGAAACTGCCAAGGGTGCGATGGCAGCCGGATTTGATGGATTTGAACTCCATTGTGCCCATGGGTATCTGCTTAACCAGTTCTTGTCTACCTATTCCAACAAGAGATCCGACAACTACGGCGGATCCATGGAAAACCGTTACCGGTTTATCCATGAGGTGATAGCAGCGGTTCGGTTGGTGATTCCACAAGATCGCCTCCTTTTTGTCAGGGTTTCCAATTGGGGGATTGCCGACATGGATGTTTCCTTGTTTGAAAGCAAGGCCGAATGGCAGGAGATGATTCAGCTTTTTTCCCGGGAGCCCATTGATGCCATTTCCCTGTCCACCTATGATTACAGTGAAAAGGCCTTTGGCACGGATCAGAACATGTCCCAAATTACCCGGGAGGTGACAAAACTGCCGATCCTGATCTGTGGGAAGATCCATGACCGGAAAACGGCGGATGGGGCGTTGCAGGATGCCGATTTGGTCCTTTCTGGCAAATCCATGCTGCTGAACCCCAATTGGGTAGCCGAGGTGGAAGTGGCAAAGGAATTGAAATTGTATGGATCGGATGAGGCGGGTATCGCTTATTCCGACACTCCTTTGCCCTAAACTTTAGAAAAATGAAACCCATGGCTTGTGGGTCCCCCAGGGGAAAAGGCCATGGGTTTTTCATTGACACCGCAACGCATGGAACGGTATAGTTACGATTAAGGAGTAATCGTAAGTCTAAAGGGTTTCTTTCAAAACACTTAAGATTTTAATGGGCGAAGACGATTCTCATTCCCGGGGAAGTTAGATCCGATAACGATACAAGATCGACTTGGAGAAGGGCTAATGCTCAACTCGTTGCATTCAAGGATATCGTTGACCGTTGTTTTTATTATCCTCCTCACGGTGGTGGGTATTGCTTATTTTGTCCAGAAAGAAACCATTACCACCCTGTCTGCCCTCCAGGATGAAAATGCCAGAAACCTTCTGAACGCCATTGTTTTGAATGTGGAAAATGAATATAACAGTCTTGTTTTTCATGAACAGACCGCCCTTGAAATCAGAAAAAATGAACGGGAAAATATTGTTTCCATTGGTATCTCCGTTATTGACGAATTTTACCAAAAGACCCTCACCCACACCCTTTCCACCCAACAAGCAAAAACCCAGGCCAAAAAGATGATCCGGAACATG
>JAFLJU010000599.1 GCA_022712835.1 Desulfobacteraceae bacterium | reverse complement strand
CGGCAAATTTGAACTGATATTAAAAACCATTCTTGACAAAAAAATGAATTTCTGCAAAATAATTGGCGACTGCTAGTCTAAAATAAAATCGGAAATATAAGGGGTAATATATGTCAGAAAATACAATTTTTCTTGAAACCGCTCAAGGGGAGTTAAAGCAGATTGTTCAGCCCTACCAGAGGGACCTGAATCAGAAACAGAAAAGAGCTGATTTAATAACCCAATGCATCCGATGTGCGGGCAGGGATGATTTTCTCCAGCTGGATGAATTACTTAAAACTAAAATGGCCCAGGAGATCAAGATAGATGAAACCCTTAAAAATTGTGCCCCGATTTTTGACACCCTGGGTGCCTATGCAAATGAAAAAGTGGAGCAGTACAGAATTGACCTTGTGGAGGATTTAACAAGGCTTTGTGGAGAAGCTGAGCTTGAGATTAAAATTGATTTCCCAAAGTTTACCGTTCTCAAGGGGATTGACGGCGAAATTGATTTTAGCGCCCGGTGCACCCGAATCAATAAAAAAGTGCTCAAATCCATTGATCCCCGACGTATTTTAACCGCTGTTTCAAAGGTGAAATACCAGCTCTACGACCGTCCCTATGATCCCCAAAACTTTATTGATTCCCTTTGTCAGGTGTATCTGGAATTGATTGAAACACAAACCGTTAACACCTCTATTCCCATACAAAAGTTTTATCTGGCCTATGTGATCTCTTTGCAGAGCAAACCCTTTTTTCAAAATATGGACAAGGGCAAATTCAAGGGGTATGGCCTGGATCAGTTTTCCGTTGATATCTGGCGGTATTTCCAGGCAGAAATTAGCGGAACCTCCCAGGGGTATGAACTTCAATTAACCCCTGGTCGCAATAAATCCCTGTGGCTCCTGGACAGCCAGGGAGAACTCCGGCAAATTACCGCCATTGCCTTCCATAAACAACAAGGATAAATAAATGATATCCATGGAAAAACTCAGCCAATTAGAGCCCTTTCAGGCCCGGGCCATTATTGAAGAACTTCGCAAGGGCAGTGTGCCCATTGACCATGTCCCCTTTTTTACAGTGGGGCGGCAAAACTGGCTTACCTTTATTGAGGATGACCTGGAACATTATATTGGACAGGGCGGCTCCAAGGTCCGGTTTATCAATGGCGATTATGGTGATGGTAAAACCCATTTCATGTCAGTGATCAGACATTTGGCCATGGAAAAGGGGTTTGCGGTCTCTTTTGTGGTCCTCACCCGGGAAGTTCCCATCCATAAATTTGAAACCGTTTACCAGAACATTGTCAATCAGCTCCAGGGCGATTTTCAGGGAACTGGCATTCGAAATATGCTGATGGCATGGCTTGCAAAACTGAACCTGACCCCCATTGAAGGTCAAAAAAATAAAGAACAGAACAATGAGGCCCTGAAAAACAGGCGGGTGTTGGCAGATACCCTGAGGAACATCCCGGGCATGGACATTAATTTTGCCAATGCCCTGATAGCCCTTGTAGATAACCAGTTTGCCCCCATGGACACGGAGGATGAAGAAAAAAGGGGTACGGATCGAGAGGTGCTTTTCCACTGGTTTGAAGGAGGTAAAGTTACCAAACGGGAACTCAAGCCCTTTCAAATTTATGACTTCCTTAACAAAACCAACAGTAAGCAGTTCATGAATTCGTTGATTTTGTTTCTGCGCCACATGGGCCATAAGGGACTGATCCTGCTCATGGATGAGATGGAAACCGTGGTCGCCCAAAGTTTGTCCATTCGCAATGCCGCCTATGAAAATGTGCGGTTGCTCATTGATAACAGCGAATCCTCCCAATACCTTCATATCTTTTTCTCCATTATTCCCGATGTATTGACATCGGAAAAGGGGTTCAAATCCTATGATGCACTGTGGAGCCGCATACGGTCCATTGGGGAGTCCAAAAAACTTAATTATCGAGGTGTATTGGTGGATATTCATCAAACCCCACTCAAAACAGAGGAACTGGTTACCCTGGGCCAAGGTTTACGAACCCTCCACGGCATCTCCTACCGCTGGGAGCCAACGGCAATGATTGACGATGCCGTGATGGAAGAGATCTGCTCCAGCCAGAAGAGAATGGGGGTGATCAGCGAGGTTCGCTTTTTTATCAAACAATTGATTCACATCCTGGACCTGGCGGAACAAGGACATTCCCCCAAGGGGATAGACATGGACCGGGAGATGGTGGCAACCAAACGGGAAATGGAGGCTGAAAAAATGAAACAATTGGAGCCTTCCTGGGATGATGACTGATAATGGATGAAATTGAATGAAAACGGATGATTTAAATTTTCAAGACCTGCTGAATACCGCAGACAATTTTGAACTTCGCAGAGCAATCGAAAGGTTGCGTGAAGGGCTTTTTGATTCCCTGGGCGTGGGGTTATTGACAACGGGTGAAGCAAAACTGACAAAGGCCTTTGACAAGGGCGTCAAGGCCCTTGACGAAAACAACCCCGCACATCTCTGTGTTTGCGGTGCCTACGGACAGGGGAAATCCCACAGCCTTAACTATATTAAACAGCGGGCCCTGGATCAGAACTTTGTGGTAAGTTATATAAACCTTGATCCGCGCCAGGTGCCCTTCCACAACTTTAAGGGCGTTTACCAGTCATTGATGAAAGCCATGGAATTTCCCCATGGGCAAACTTCTTTTGCTTCTGTCTGGAAAACCCGTGTGGCCCAATGGCTGGATCTTCCGGAAAACCATGGAAAATCCTGCTCAGATCTTATCCCCATGCAAATTCCCCATCGTTTCAGGGCGGTTTTAACGGCCATTGCCCAGAAAAACATGCTTGTTCCTCCTAAAAAAAGAAATTTAAAAAAATATGCGGGTTTCAAGCCCAGGGAATTTTCCTGGATTTTAAAAAACGCCTTGATGGGGAAAAATATCCCGGTGAGACGGTTGGCGTCTGTTTTTCGTTATCGCCAGGTGCCCTTTTACAAGGAGCATTCCCTGGTATGCCGGGGACAAGAACCCTACGTTGCCATGGTTCAAGGCATGGCAAACCTGTTCCAAAAGATTGGTTTCAAGGGATGGCTGGTATTATTTGATGAAGGAGAATCCATTGTACAGACCCGCATTACCAGCCGCAGTAAAAGTTATGAGCTTCTCAATAGGATTTTTCGCCCGGAAACAAGCCCCCGGGGATTTTATCCTGTTTTTGCCTTTACCCCTGATTTTTTTGCCCTT
>JAFLJU010000167.1 GCA_022712835.1 Desulfobacteraceae bacterium | reverse complement strand
ACCGCCACATCAACTTTTTGCTTTTCTTCCATCAGTTCTCCTCTGAAGTTAGGGTTTTCTGCTGATTACACCCTTTTAAATCCCACTTCAAAGGAAGCCGTTGGTTGGTTTTGTATCAGGCTGTTTTTATTGCAGATTAAATTGATCTGCTCACAGGAATCTTTCCCTTACCCAGAAGATGGTCATAGGAAAACATAAAATCACGCTTCCAGTTCTGGGGGAGATGGGCCTTGATCTGACGTTTTAGATTCCTCAGCCAATAACGCATCCGTGCAGTGGATAACTTAGGAGGCCATTTCCCACGACTTATTCGGTGTTGGAGAGCAGACCGAATAGTTGATCGGGAAGATTGAAAACCGCTAAAGTGACTTGCTGGCCGCATTGTAATGACACAGCCACAATCAGGGCAGCGATAACGTTTTAATAACAGAGGAGCGTTAAAATAATCAAAATAAGCCGAAACAAATCCATGCCCCCAGACTTTGAACGAATTGCATTTAGGGCACTTTGGTGGGCGGTCCCAGGAGAAATTGCGTCCTTGATCAAAAATATCCTTGAGTATAACGGTAGCGAAATGTATCATATTCCTGTTTTTTGGAGGGCAAATAGCCCCCTTTGTTTTATAGGCGGATGAGAGCGGCAACTCTCTCCGCCTAATTTTTTGCATAAAAAAAGCCCTTATTTATGGGCTATTTAATCTGACAAAATTTCTAACAGGTCAATACATTTAAAAAATTTGAGTCTTCATCAAGTCCATTTAGCGTTGAACTCAACAACGTGCCTCTGATCTTTCTATCCTAATTCTAATAATATTTAGATCAAATTTTCATATTAGGCACCCCGAAATAAATATATCTTCAATTTCGGAAGGCCTTAGTTTCTATAGGACGCAGAGGCACAGATTAGTAATCCTGAAAATCTGCGTTAATCTCGTCCTAATTTTGGAGATTTATATTTTTCCGAGTACGGTACCATCAGTCCTAGGTTACCGAGAATTGTTGAAAAATAAGTTTGGGTATTGAAAGCCGACGCCAATTTGGTGTATAATCGAAATTTTTTTAAAACCTTGGAACAAATGGTAAGCAAGGCGTTCAAGCTCAACGCGTCTCAACATCAATGCGTCTTAACATTAAGACGGGGCAGAACAGATCATGATCATACTGGATACCATATTTCCTTTGTTTGCCCTTCTTTTGCTGGGCAGCCTGCTAAAACTTACCCATATCACCAACCAGTCCTTTTTGAAAACAGCTGATAAACTGGTATATTATATATTTTTCCCCGCCATGCTGTTCTGGAAAATAGGCAATTCAAGCGGTACCACTGGGTTTAGTCCGGGGCTTTGTCTGGCAGGTATCCTGTCGGTGGTGCTGGTGTTTTGTTTAAGTTTGGTTTTTATTCGTTACACTAGGATGCAACACTTCCAGGCGGGCTCTTTTTCCCAGGCATGTTATCGGTTTAATACCTATATTGGGATGGCCATTGTCCTGAACACGCTGGGGGAGGAAGGTGTCAGACATTTTGGTATTCTGGTGGGATTTGTCATCCCTTTGATTAATGTAATGGCGGTTTCTGTTTTGATTTGGTATTCAGATCAGGATTTAGGATTGGGGGAAAAGATCCGTTACTTTATCAGGGCACTTCTTTCTAACCCATTGATTTTAGGCTGTCTGGCCGGGCTGATGGTCTCACGATCTGGATTTGTATTCCCCAGAGTGATGCACAACACCCTTTCTTTGATGACATCGGTCACCCTGCCCCTGGCATTGATTTCCATCGGCGGCACTTTGAGTTTTAAGGGGATTGCCCGCCATGCAAGTGCGTCCTTGGTCTCAGCAACGCTCAAACTGTTGGTGTTACCCCTGGTGGGTTTTCTGATGTTGAAGCTTTTTGGCGTGACAGGGATTCCCTTTAAAACCGGCATGATCTTTTTTTGTCTGCCCACCTCCACAGCCATCTATGTTTTGTCAGCCCAGCTAAATTCCGATACCCAGCTTGCTTCGGCCGCTATTATGCTGTCGACTCTGTTTTCTTTTGTTTCCTTGTCAGCGGCCCTTCTTTTATGAACAGTGAAAATTTAGGTTTTTTCTGAGGCGTATTGCGTGGGTTTCATTTCCAATGCAGTTAAGGCGGTTTTTTTCATGAATTGGCAAATCTCTTTTAACGTGTCCGAATCATCAATGGAATTTCTCAGGATGCCAAACCCTTCGGAAAGCGCCAGGATAGTTGAGGCAGCCTTTTCCTTGTCTGCTATCTTGAGCAGGCCGTTTTCTTCCCAGGCCTCCATCTCCGTGATGCCAAAATCAATGAAACGTCTCATTAATCCTTGGATTTTTTCTCTGATCTGCTCATTTCGAAATCCCATGGCGTAACAGGACCAGAAAACCGCATCCCGCTGGGGCATGGTGCCACTGGTATCGAAAACCATGTCCAGCAAACCGTTGAGCCGTTCCTTGGGCGTGGTGTATTTTTTCAGTTCTTCAAGGTACACCGTCATGGAGGAATCGTAGAGATAATCCACCATTTCCATTATCAATCCTTCCTTGCTTTTGAAATAGTGGATCAAAAGCCCTGAATTGACCCCCATGCGGGTGGCGACTTTACCGATGGTCATTCCCATGAATCCTTCTTCTTCCACCACCTTGTATGTATGCTTAAGAATTTCCGGTTTGCGGATGTGTGATATGCTTTTTCGACCCATTGTATCTCCAAGTTATTTCTTGTGCGTTTGCTTATTTATATAATTTCTCCTGATTGTTGTCAATTTTTTTGTTTCACGATATGGGACAGTTAGTTGGTTTGGAGAATTGGGTTTTCAAAGGATGGAAAACCCAGCCAGGCATTTGTGCCTGGCCGGGTTAGGAAGCAATCAGGCAATATCCCGCCTGTCGGACATGTCCACAAGGGTTCTTTCCCTGGTTTTGTCAATGCCCAGTTCTTTTCGTTTCTTGTCAATATGGGCAATCATCATATGGGCGATTTCAATGGGGTCGACTGCGGTTCCCCATTTACCATATCCCTGTTGTTCGAGTCCGTTAAATAAAAGATCATGGAACTTTGTTCCCTTGATGGTGGGAAATCCAATGCCAAACACCGTGTAGACACCCGAGGCCACAAAGTACTGACCAATGGCCAGGGCTTTTTCACTCATCCATTCAGGGGCACATCCGGCAACGGGAAGATCGGCAATGCTGTTGCCAAGGCCGCCAGCTTTCACCATGGCCGAGGCCGCAATGAGAATCCGGGTGTTATCCACACAGGATCCAAGTCCCAGGACCGGGGGCATGCCCACTGTTTCGCAGACTTCAGCCAGACCCGGGCCTGCCAGGGGGGCCGCTTCCGGGGTCAGAAAACCAGCCTTGGCAAGGGCAATCTGGGAGCAGCCGGTCTGGAGAACCAATACATCATTTTTAATCAATTCCCGGACCAGGGCCACATGGACCGAATCCTGTTTGACCTTGGGGTTGGTACAGCCCACTATCCCTGCAACCCCTCTGATTCTGCCATTGATAATGTTGTCATTCAGGGGAGAATAAGACCCCCTGAATGTGCCGCCCAGCATGTATTCAATGTATTCATGGGTGAATCCGTG
>JAFLJU010000031.1 GCA_022712835.1 Desulfobacteraceae bacterium | reverse complement strand
GCCGCCATGTTTCTGTTGAGCCATAGCCTTATCCGGACCGGAGCTGTGGGATTTGTGACCCAATTGTTACTGCATTTTTCAAAGGCAAACAAAACATACGCCTTTATTCTTATCCTTTTCAGTGTGGCAATAGCCTCGGCATTCATCAACAACACACCGGTTGTCGTCTTGTTCATCCCCATTGTCATGGGGCTAAGTTGTGAATGTGATTTCTCCCCTTCAAAGCTTTTAATCCCTTTATCCTATGTTTCCATCCTTGCCGGAACCTGCACCCTGATCGGGACATCCACAAACATTATTGTCAGTGATCTTTACAATCTGGCCGGATATGCGCCCCTGTCCATGTTTGAACTGGGGAAAATCGGCATTCCCATTGCCCTTCTCGGCATTGTTTTCCTATTTTTTGTCTCCCCCAAACTCATGCCGGGACGTACTGCCCCGGTCTGCGAACTGGATGAAGAAAAATCAAATAAATACATAGCAGAACTGGTTGTCCCGGAAAACAGCCCCTTGATCGGAAATAAAAATATTATTGATTTTACCTGGGAGAGACTTGGATTAAATGTGATTGAGATCTTCCGGAACGGGAATATTTTTGATCCGGCCAGGACCAGTATCTGCGTCAAACAAGAGGATATCCTCCTGGTCAAAGGGTCTGCAGAAGATCTGGTTTCTGTTTTGAAAAAACAACTTTTGGAGCTTGCCCATGGTGAAGAAGATATGGCCTTTGGCAGCGGGCTGAAGGATGACCTGATCATCGAGCTGATCGTTCCGCCGTTGTCATCTCTCTTGAAAGAACCGCTTCTGTCAACGGACCTGAAAGATGATCCAGACGTTCAGATCATTGCCATCCGAAGCCGCGGTCATCATTATTCCTATAGAAAAATACAACGCGTAAAACTTAAAATAGGCGATATCATCCTGGTCCGCTGTCCCAGGGAAAAGCTTTCAAAGATACGGAAAAGCACGGACTTTGTAATTATGGAAGATATCCATCACGCCATGATTGACAAGGAGAAAGCAAGGCTTGCCGTGGGAATTTTCACAGGCGTGGTTCTGGGTGCCACCTTTGGGCTGGCCGATATAATGGTCTGCTCGTTAACCGGGGTCTTTTTAATGACACTCACCCATTGCGTCAGCCTGAAAGATGCGTACCGATCTTTGCAGTCGGAGGTGCTGCTCCTGATCGTCGGAACCATAGCTCTTGGAGTTGCCATGCAGAAAACCGGTGCGACAAAATTGTATGCTGATTTTTTCTTAAGCTTTTTTGACGGCATGAGCCCAAAATATGTCCTGGCCGGCATCATTCTTCTTTCCAGCATCTGCACCCATATTTTAAGCAACAATGCCACGGCGGTGCTGCTGCTTCCCATTGCCATATCAACGGCGATTTCCCTTGGCGTGAATCCCAAACCCTTTATCATTGGCATCTGTTTTGGTGCCAGCGCCTGCTTTGCAACGCCCATCGGGTATCAGACCAATCTTCTGGTGTATGGCCCGGGAGGATATCGGTTTTCCGATTATTTCAAACTGGGGATGCCGTTGAATATTATCGTCATCGTCTGTTCCGCTGTGCTGATCCCCATGGTCTGGCCGTTTTAAACTCTTTTCCTATCTATTTTCCTATCTATTTTCCTATCTGGGTTCCCGGCAAAGTTCCAGCCGGAAGTCCGGGGCAGGATCATCGATCTGCTTTAAAATTTGACCCAAAGCAGACCTTAGGGCCTCTTCTGGCACTGGATGGTAAAAGGGCATGGCCAGGGCATCTGCTGCAGTCAGACCGGCGCCCACGGCCCAGGATAAAAGATGGGCCATGTGCTCGCCAGCCGGTGCCATCAATTCTGCCCCCAAAAGCCTGCCCTGCTTTTTATCCGCATAGATCCTTGCGATGCCTGCGGCCTTCCCCAGAATCATCCTGGCCCGCCCCAATTTTTCCCATGAGGCCTTGCCCGTGACAAACGGTATTTCTAGGGCGGTAAGCTCCCTGTGGGAGAGCCCTGCAATGGCAATATCCGGGGATGAGAAAGTGATGGCCAAAGGGGTGCGCTTTTTAAAACAGGAAATGCTGCCCGTGGTGTTGTACCCGGCAATCGTTCCGTCATCAGCGGCTTCGTGGAGGATGGGCTTTTGCCCGTTGACATCTCCTGCCAGGAATATGGGCAAATCCTTGATCTGTAGGGTGCCGGGGTCAAAGGCAGGCATGCCTCTTTCATCCAGTTCAACCCCCAGATTTTCCAGGCCAAGCCCCTGGATGGCAGGGCGGCGTCCCGTGGCCAACAATATCCTGTCAACCGTCCATTCGCCGCTTTCACATCCCACAACAACTTTTTTTCCCGACCTGCGGCGGATGTCCGCCGTACCCAGCTTTATGTTCATCTCCTTTGAAAAATGCTCAAAGGCATAGGTCTGAAGGTCGGGGTCGGTGAGGCCCCCTGCGGTTTTGCGCCGGCTGAAGGCGATGATTTCCACCCCCAAACGGTGCAAAGCCTGACCCAGTTCGATACCAATGGGGCCCAGACCGAACACCGCCATTTTTCCGGGCAGATCCGCAAGCTCAAAAAACTGGTCCGTGTCAATAATAAGGTCCCTGTAGGGCTGCCATTTCTCCGGGATCCATGGCTTTGAGCCGGTGGCAATGATGATGCGCCTGGCCCGGATCCTCTCGTCTCCCACCTCCAGGGTATTGGGGTCGATAAACCTGGCACGCTTTTGGACTAGCTTATCCATAAACGGCTTCATCTCGTGGATGACGCCCCCGGCATACTCGTCCCTGAGCATCCGCACCCGGGCCATGATCCTTGAATAGTCAGGCGTTAGGGCCTTTGCCCCCGAGATACCGTATTCATCAAAAAAGAGGCGCTTGTGAAAATCGTTGGCCACGGCAATGAGCGCCTTGGACGGCATGCATCCCACCCGGGCGCAGGTGGTGCCCAAAGGGCCGTCGTCAATGATCACGTAGTTGTCGGTTTCTTCAGCCACTAACTCCTGGGCGGTCAAACCGGCAGTACCAGCACCGATAATGGCCACATCAACTTCTCTGATCACATCTACTTTTCTTACCATGACATTCTCCTTTGCGTCTTTCACTTGCACAAGCGTGTGGATTGTGTGAATCAAAATGTTGCCGCCAATCTTGTGCCCTGGTCTATGGCGCGTTTGGCATCCAGTTCAGATGCGTTTTCAGCCCCACCGATAATATGAACCGGCAGCGTTATGATTTGATCCACCAGTTTCCGATTGGATT
>JAFLJU010000200.1 GCA_022712835.1 Desulfobacteraceae bacterium | reverse complement strand
TTTGAATCAAAGCCCGACACAACATACTGGGGTTGAAAGAAAATGCATTTGGTTTGGACAATATCATCAGTCCAGAAAACAAATGGCCTTTAAGAACTCATAGTGAGCTATTCATGATCGACTTTGTTGGATATATTTTGTTTTAACGGTGTCATGCTGGTTCTCCTCTTTTATGAATTAGTAAAACATAGAGGAGATATCAAAATCTATGATGCCATACAAAATTTAAAGGATAATTTTGATTGGGTTAAATATGTTAAAGATGACTGTTACGTTTGGGCGGGAGCCGCCGCGCAGGGGTTTAGTTCATTCATTTTACCTTTTGCTGGAGGCTTATTGTATAGCGGATCAGAGGATGCTTAAGACAATTATCGGGCCACCAGATTTTATGCCGCTTGAGTCAGTTTTTCTCTCCGATTCGGGTGGCAAGGTAGCCATCGATCATCAGATGGAGAATGTGGTGCAGCACACAGACCAGCAACGCTGTACCATATTCCGGAAAACAGGTGATCTGAATCATGACGGCCAGGGGCAGTGTTTTCTGGGATCCCATGAAAAGAACTGCTTCCCGCCTTCCCCTGCCGATATCAAGGACACGGGACAATCCGTAGGAAATGCTCAGAAGAATCAGGTGGAACCCCACTACCAGGGGAAGGATCTCCCAAAAAGTGGCGCTTTTGGCGATGAGAACTTGTCTGGCTCCAGACAGGGACATATACACCACACAGAGCACAATGAGCTGGTTAATAATTCCCAATTGTTTTTTCCGGGCCAGGGTGATGGGCAGCACGGTTTTTTTAAGGAAAAGCCCGGCTGCCAGGGGAAACAGCACCAGAAGGATCAGCTTGATAAAGATGGCTCGCTGGTCAATGAACAGGTCTGTTTCCAGCTTGAGGGACAAAAGAAGAAGGGGCAGAATCACCGGAATGGAAACAATGGACACGCAATTGGATAAAATGGTCACAAACAGGGCGTGGGCCATGTTGCCGCCAGCTTGTCCGGTCATGACCACACCGCTGGAAAGGGTTGTGGGCATGGCTGCCACAATAAATAACCCGAGAATCACACCGGTTTCCAAAGAGAAAAAGCTGAGCAGATATGCCGCAACCGGCGCTGCAAAGACAATTACGGCAAGGGCAGTAATTGTGGCTTTCACATCCTTTATCCCCGCCTTGATCTGGTCGGCTTCGATGATAAAGCCGGAAAACAAAAAAATGAAAAAGATCATGAACGATGATCCGTTATGATTTTTTAGAAAGATGCCGGCCTGGGCAAGGGTGGCTGTTTTATCCAGAACGACCAGAAGAAAGATCAGAACAATCCCCGTGAGGAACCATTGTTTTTTTATTCGCTCAATCACAATAACCTGCTACATCCTTAATGGGGGTTCTTAAATTAAGTTTTGGTTAAAAATGGTTTGCCCTTGTTCCGAAAGGTCCCAGAACAACCCTGTCATCAGCTGCAATCCTTCCCGCATGATTTTTTCTGACACATGTTCATTGGGGGCGTGCTGGTTACAGCCGCCGTAGGAATGGGGAACCCAGATGGTGGGCATGCCAATCACATGGCTGAAGGCGTCATTGGGAAGTGTCCCTCCGAGATTGGGGAGAAAGGCAACTGTTTTGTTTTTCAGAGTGGTTTCAAAGGACCCTCTGGTAAATTGAACCCAGGGGTTGTCCGGGTCCATGCGGGTGGCAAGCCCATAATTATTGGGCATTTCCTCAATGTCGACCATGGAAAATCCTCCGGCATCCAAATGGCGTCGGATGGCCGGAACAAAGGTAGCAGGGTCCGTATCCGCAACAAACCGGATATGACATCTGGCCCATGCCCTGGGGGGGATGGCATTGACTGGCTGATCAGGATTTCCGCATTCAAAGGCAAGGACATCCAGGGTGTTCCAGCCATAAACTTTTTCTGCCAGGCTCAATCCGGGTTCTCCCCAGGAAGGGTCTATGGCAGGCCCTCCTTTTCCCGTTATTTCCAGTTGATCAATGGCTTTTTTTATGGCCGGGGGTGCGGGTGCGGGCCGCAGTTTGTCCACCAGAATTTTCCCTTTTGCATCCACCATGCTGGCAATGGCATGGGCGAGGATGATGCCTGGGTTGGCCAGCAGTCCGCCCCAGTTGCCTGAATGGTGACCGCCTTCCCTTAACTGGAGGCTCAGGTCAAAGTTAAACACCGCCCTGGACCCCCCGAAAATGGTGGGAGTATCCGGATCCATGCGGGGACCGTCCGATGCAATGAGAACATCTGCCTGCAAGGCCTCTTTTTCCTGTTCACAAACAAGGTGAAGCCCGGGAGATCCTGCTTCCTCACCGGATTCAATTAATACGATCACATTGAAGCCCAATGATCCCCTGGTCTTTATTACGCAGTCAAGAGCTGCCAGATTAACCGCATGCTGTCCTTTATTATCGGCCGCTCCCCTGCCATACCAGATGCCGGCTGTTTTGTCCTTTGTCAGGACCAGGGGGGAGAGCCCCGGGGCCCAGTCCTCTGCCATGGCGGGAACAGTATCGCCATGGCCGTAGATCAGAACAGTGGGGAGCTGTTCATTTTCGATTCTTCTGGCAATCAAAAAGGGGGCACAGGGTTCTGTCGGGTTCTCAACAATGCGGCAGCCAAAGTCCATGGTCTTAAGATAAGGGATCATTATTTGTTCAAGATAGGCCATCATCTGGGGCTTCCGGTCATTTTCTCGGCTTCCGGTATCAAGGGCCACCCAACGGGCAAGCATCGTAAAAAAGGCATTGGTATCAAAAAATTCTTCGGCGCTTTTGATAGCCGTTTCGCGGTTCATATTCATCTGAATGACTCCTTGTCTGTATATTTTTGGTTGCCGGGTTTAGAAATTATCCGGATAATGGCACTCCACCAGTTTGCCTGATTTGATAATCGGTTCCGGTGCCGTCATGGCACATTTGGCCTGTTTTTTGACACACCTGGGATGGAAGGCACATCCCGAAGGCGGATCAATGGGGTTGGGATATTCGATGCCCAGGTGAAGTTCGGGCAGCCCCAGGTCGGGGTCCGGTGTCAGCACCGATGCCAGAAGGGCCTGTGTATAGGGATGGCTGGGATTGTCAAATAACTCCCGGGCCTTCCCTTTTTCAACAATCCTGCCCAGATACATGACAGCCACATGGGTGGCAATGTGTTCCACCACTGCCAGATCATGGCTGATAAACAGATAGGTGAGATTTAATTGTTCCCTTAAATCCATGAGCATGTTGAGGATCTGGGCCTGGACCGACACATCCAGAGCCGAGGTGGGTTCATCGCAGAGCACAATTTCAGGTCGCATGATAAGCGCCCGGGCCACGGCCACCCGCTGGCGCTGGCCCCCGGACAATTGGCTGGGGTAATTGTACTTGAGCCGGGGGGGCAGTCCCACAAGTTCCATGATCTCATCCACTTTTTTATCCAGATCAGCCCTGCCTTCGGAAAGGCCCTGGGCTCTCAGGGGCAGGGAGATGATCGTGGAGATGGATTTTCGAGGGTTCAGTGATGAATAGGGATCCTGAAACACCGGCTGGATAATTTTAGCAATTTGTTTGTGGCCCATGGCATCGATGTTTTTACCGCCGATATACAGCTGTCCGCCGGTTTTTTTTTCAAGGCCCAGGATCATTTTGGCAATGGTGGTTTTACCGCAGCCCGATTCCCCCACAAGCCCTAGGATGGACCCTTTGGGAATGGACAGGTTGACCCCGTTGACTGCTTTGAGGTCTTTTTTGCCACGGAACATCCCGGCATTGATCTGGTAGGTTTTGGTGATATTTTCTGTTTTTAACGCAAGGTCTGCCATCAGATCTTCTCTCCCGTGTTTGCTGCCGGGGTCTCCGGGGTGTGGGTTGGCCTGGATTGGCCTGTGCTGTTGGGCTCAGCGGGTTCACCAGCGGGTGTTGTGACGGTTAAATCAACCGGAGGCCGGGTGCATCGAAAGGAACGGGTGGAAGAAATATGGGTCAGATCCAACCCCCTGTCGGCACATTCCGGTGCAAAAAGAGAGCACCGGTTGCGAAAGGCACATCCCCACAGGTCCCCGATGGGGGTGGGGACGATGCCGGGTATGGACCCGAGCCTGGCCCCGGGTTCTGTTTTGCCCGGAACCGGTATGCAGTCCATAAGCCCCAGGGTATAGGGATGGATGGGGTGATCGAAAATTTCTTTGACGGTGCCTGTTTCCACCACTTGTCCACAGTACATGACCGCCACATCATCTGCAATTCTTGCCACCACCCCCAGATCGTGGGTGATCAGGATCATGCCCATGTTGAACTCTTTCTGGATGGCGGCCAAAAGTCCCAGGATCTGTGCCTGGATGGTCACATCCAGGGCAGTGGTGGGTTCATCTGCAATGATTAAAGAGGGCCCGCACATGAGGCCCATGGCAATCATGATCCGTTGTCTGAGGCCGCCGGACAATTGGTGGGGATATTGTTTCAACCGGGAGGAAGCCGCTGTTATCCCCACTTTTTCAAGTAGGAAAACCGCCCGGTCCCTGGCCTCTTTGCCCGATACCTTCTGGTGTTCAATCAGGGTTTCGGTGAGCTGGTTGCCAATGGTGTAGCAGGGATCCAGCGAGGTCATAGGTTCCTGGAAAATCATGGCCATTTTAGCGCCCCTGAACCGGGACATCCTGCTTTCACTCAGCCGGAGCAGATCCTGGCCTTCAAATTCCAGAATATCAGCCCGATAGTTGGCCGAGGGCGGCAGCAGGTTCATGATGGCCAGGGCGGTCATGGATTTGCCGCACCCGGATTCGCCCACCAGACTCAGGGTTTTCCCCTTTTGTACGCTGAAACTGACATCCCTGACGGCATGGAGAGTGCCTGCGGGAAGGTGAAGATCCACATTTAAATTTTTTACTTCCAGCAACGGTTTCATGATCGGCCCTCCGGGGAGGTAACATCCCGAAGCCCATCGCCAAACAGGTTCATCCCCAGTACCAGGAAGAAAAGCGCCACACCGGGTATGGTGACAAGATAGGGGTCAAAGAGCATTGCATCCTTTCCTTCTGCGATCATCAGTCCCCAGGAAGGGGTGGGGGGCTGAACCCCCATCCCTAAAAAAGAAAGTGCGGCTTCCAGAAGAATGGCCCGTCCGATTTCAAGGGTTGAGACAATGACAATGGAATTTAATAAATTGGGCATGATTTCCCGGGTCATGATCCAGACGACCGAACAGCCGGCCGCCTTGGCCGCCTGGACATAATCCATGGATCGTATCTGCTGGGTGGTGGCCCGTAAAATAACGGCAAACCGATCCCAGATCAGGCAGCCCAGTACCAGAATCACCACCTGCATGGACCCGCCGATGATCGCCACCACCGCAACAGCTACCAATACAGCGGGCAGAGCCAGGCGTATGGTGATGATAAAACTGACAATATAATCGGCCATTCCCCCGAAATATCCGGCAATCAGTCCCAATGAGATACCTATGACCGCAGCAATAGCGGTACAGGAAAAGCCGATTAACAGGGAGACTCTGGATCCGTAGACCAGACGCGAAAGGTAATCTCTGCCCATGTTGTCCGTACCCAGGGGGTGATCCCAATTCCCCTGCGCGCTCCAGACAGGTGGGATCATCCGGTTGGAAAGGTCCTGGTGGTAGGGGTCGTGCCCTGAAATATAGGGCGCAAAAACCGCGACCAGAAACACCGCCAATACCATGATACCGCCAATGATAAATCCTTTGTGGGTGGTCATGCGCTGGCGCATGACTTGGCCCGGCGTGGGAAAGACCACATCCAGGCCCAGGCCGGCTTCAAATTCTTGTTGTTGTGTGGGTGTCATCTATCAATTACTCCTGATTCTGGGATCCAGGAACGCATTGAGAAGATCCCCCATAAAGGTCAGAAAAATATAAATGGTGGAAAGAAACAAAACAATGGCCTGGACCACGGGCAGATCTGACCGTGAGATGGAAACCCATGCCAGATTGCCCAGACCGTTGAGGGCAAATATGGATTCGATTACAATGGATCCGCCCAACATAAAGCCAAGTTGGACAGCGGCAACAGCTACCACCGGAATAATGGCATTTCTAAGGGTATGTTTAAACAGGATCTTCGGCCATCTTAACCCCTTTGCCCTGGCGGTTCTGATGTGATCGCTGGCCAATACCTCCATCATGCCCGATCGCACCAGGCGCATGATGGCAGGCGTGGCATAATACCCCAATGCAATGGTGGGCATGACAAAATGCTGCCAGGTATCGCTGCCGGATATGGGCAGCCATCTTAGTTTTACCCCGAAAAAGATGATCAGAATCAGGCCGAACCAGAAAGAGGGCATGGCCTGTCCCATGACGGAAATCGACAGGGCCACCCGGTCGATCCAGGTGTTGGGCCGGATGGCCGCCAGCATCCCCAGGGGGATGGACAGGAGCATGGCAAAAGACAGGGCGCTGATGCCTAGGATCATGGTAACCCCCATGCGCTCCTTAAGCATCAGTGCCACCGGTTGGTTTAGGTAGGGCGAGTTCCCGAAGTCTCCGCGAATCGCCCTGCCTGCCCATTCAAAATATTGAACGATCAGGGGCCGGTCAAATCCGTAATTCGCCCTGACAAATTCAATCTCTTCATTGCTGGCACCTTCACCTGCCAGGGAAATGGCCGGGTCGCCCGAGACCCGCAGCAGCATAAAACTGATCAACGATACGGCTATCAGGACGACAAATGCCAGTCCCAGGCGTTTTAAGGTATATATCAGCATAGGTTTATTCCATTATTTCCATGTGGCCTGGAAAAATCTCGGCACAGCATCTGGATAGGGGGTAAAATTCAGGTCCTTTGAATAGCAGTTGTTCGAGACATAGGTGAACATGGGAGCCCAATATGCCTGGTCTGCTATCCGTTTTAACGCCTTGGAGTAAAGTTCTTTTCGTTTGGGCGTATCAATGGAGCTGTCGGCTTCAACCAGCCAGTCTTTTACCTTTGGGTCCATGGCCAGATCATCTGCTTCAAACTCAAAGAAATGACTGGTAATGGCGGAGACATCATTAATGGAATAGGACCCCCAGGTGAGAAACTGCATCTGGGCTTTACCGGCACGGGCTTTTTCCCTGAGAGCGGAATATTTCATGATCATCAGTTTTGCTTTAATGCCCACAGCGGCTAGATCACCGATCATGGCTTCTGCAAAGGGGCGGTTCCGATATCCGTAGAGGGTGGTTTCAAACCCGTTGGGGTAACCGGCGTCTGCCAATAATTTTTTGGCTTTTACAGGGTTGTATTCATATTGGGCAACATCCTGTTCACATCCGAACTGGGAGGGGAAACAGGCGGAGTATACAGAACGGGACTGGCCGCCGATGAGGTTTTTGGCTATGGAGTCTCTGTTGATGGCATGGTTAATGGCTTGTCTGACGCCAAGCTTGGCATAGGGATTGTCCATGCCGTGCTCCTTGCCGGAACGGTTGGTGGCATCAAACTGCAGGTATCCGATTCGCATGGTTTCTGCCGGTGTAACAGTGAGGTTTGACATTTTGGCCAGTTTTTCTGCCTGGTCCGGTGGAACCAGATAGATCCAGTCCAGGGATCCTGTCATGAGTTCGGCCATCTGGGTATTGATTTCTGGAAGGGTTCTCCAGACAATTTTGCCAATGGTGGGCTGGCCTTTGGGGCTGTCCTTAAAATAGTTGTCGTTTTTTTCCATGACCACTTTCTTACCCGGGATCACTTCGGTAATTTTGTAGGGGCCGGTACCGATGGGGGCCACACCAAATCCGTTAACGCCCACTTTTGAATAATAGGCTTTGGGATAAATGGGGTTGGCACCGGATAAAAATTCAAAGGCAGCGGGAAAAGGTTTTTTCAGCATGATTTTCACACTGTAGGTCCCTGTTTTTTCCACATGGTCGATCCAGTCGGAATACCGCTGAGTTTTGACTTTGTTGTCCGGGTTTGCTGCAAAATTAAGGGTATAGGCTACATCATCGGCTGTTAATTCCTGACCGTTGTGAAATTTTACCCCTTGTCTGAGAACAATTTCCATTTCTGTATCAGAGTTCCATTTAAAGGACTTGGCCAGCAATCCCTTGTATTCATAGGTGACAGGATCCCGATACAACAGGTTGTCATAGGCATGCCGGGAAATGACAATGCCTTCCCGGGCCGTATTGAAATACCGGTCCAGGGTTTCCAGTTCTTTGCTAAAGGCGATGTTCAGGGTGTCATTTTTTTTGTCGGCAAAGGCCTGGGGCAAAAAACAGGACAGGCAGATGAGCATGAACAACGGGACGGACAAAAAACGAAGGTGACTTTTTTTCATTTTACATGAACTCCTAAATGGTTTGTTTAAAATATCCCTTGTCACTGGGGGTTGAGCCGGTTTACAAGGGCCACTCCTATTGTTTTTTTTCAGGTGAAAAAACTTTTTACCGCCTGAAATAGTATATCCGTTCCAATTTTTAAAACATCCTCATGGATATCAAAATAGGGAGAATGCAGGGGATGGGCGCTGTCGTCTGTCTGGCCGGCACATCCAAACCGCATCATGGCTGCAGGACAGCGCTGGGCAAAAAAATAAAAATCATCGCTTCCCATGATAAAAGGGAGAACCGTGATTTTTTCTTTTCCCAATACCTGGGCAGAAGCGTTGTAAAGTGACTTGCAGACCTCTTTGTCGTTGCGGCCTAAAGGGGCGCCGGGTTTAAATCTCAGGTCACAGGTGACGTTAAACATGGTTTCAATTCCCCGGACCAGTTGTTCCATGGCCGTGAAAAGGGTGGTTCTCACACCTTCGTCATGGGTGCGGACAGTCCCTTGTAAAATGGCCTGTTCTGGAATCACATTTCCGGCATTGCCTGCATGGAAGGAACCGATACTGACAACAGCTGATTGGGCCGGGCTGATATTTCTCGGGATAAGCGTTTCCAGACTGTTGGCAAACATGCCCCCGGCTGTAATGGGGTTGTGTCCTTTGTGGGGGCGGGCCCCGTGGGATCCCTTTCCGGTGATCACCAATTCAAAGGGATCAGAGGCGGCATGGCCTATTTCGGTAAACACCCCCACACTTCCCACGGGAAAATTGGGATCCATGTGCCCTGCAATGAGCTGATCCACCCGGGGATTTTCAAGGACCCCTCTCTTGATCATGGCTTTGGCTCCGCCCAGCCTTTCTTCTGCCGGCTGGAAAATGAATTTGACAGACCCATGGATTTTCTTGAGCAGACCCGACGCAACAATATGTTTGGCCACCCCCAGGGCGATGGCCGTATTTGCATCATGGCCGCAGGCATGCATGACACCGGCATGGATTGATTTATAGGGGGTATCCCCCATTTCCTGGAGGGGCAGAGCATCAATATCGGCTCTTATTGCGATGGTTTTGGGGCTTTTTCCCGGGTCCAGTTCTTCACCCTGGAAGATACCGATTGCCCCGGGATAATCATCAAATGTTATGATCTTGGCATTGAGCGATTCTAAGACCTCACAAATTTTCCGTGTGGTTCGGATTTCCTGGCGGGAAACTTCCGGGTGTTGATGAAAATCTCTCCGAAGATCTCTTACCCATTGGCTTAATTCAGTGGTGTTTTTTGTCATGGGATGATATTTTTCCAGTGGTATGCGGTTTAGTTGGGCGGCGGATCCACCGCTGCAATTTCAGATTTGATTAATTGGGCTATTTCCTGGCATCTTTCCTTTGTCATCCGGCTAGTAATCCCTGCCATGCTGATGGCCGCTATAACCTCACCCTTTGCATTGAAAATAGGAGCCCCCACACCGATGGAATCCGGGGTGACCCTGTGAACACTGAGGGCATATTTTCTTTGTCGGGTCTGTTTGATACAGGACCTGACCTCATCGGATTTAATGCCATAGTATTTCAGATATCGGGGTGCGTTTGCGGCAATTATCTCTTCCCGCTGCTGCTCCGGCAGGAAAGACAGCAAGGCCTGTCCTGCTGCTCCAACGCCCAGCACCCGTCGTTCACCAATTTCAAATCCTAATACCTGTACCCGGAATTTCCCCACAATCCGGTCGATGCATACGCCGTCATAACCGGAACGGGTGAGTAGATAGGATGCATCATCGGTCTGTTCGCTGATGCGTTCCAATGCGGTATGGAAGCGATCCCGAATGGAGAAATGCTGGGTAACCGTCCCCAGAGAATACAATTCAGCCCCCAGATGGTAAACTTTGCCCAGGGCATCAACGGTTAAAAATTCTTCTTCCAGCAAGACCGCTAAAATACGGTGAACCGTTGGGGCCGGTAAATCTACATCCTTTGCAATGACAGACAATCGGGCCCCGGCTTCGTTAAATTTGGAAACAGATCTTAAAATGGCGATGGTGCGCCGTATGCTTTGGGCACCTTTCTGGCGTGGTTTGATTTTGGCGGATGATTGTCCGCCTTCATTATTGTTTATTGTGTTTCCCACTTGCTTGCTTAATCCCGCCATAGACTTAAAGTGCAACCCCTATTTTATTCCATATAGTGGAATAAAATATTCCATAATCTACTATATGATTAGCGGGATCATTTGCCCTTGTCAAGTTTTTTTATTCTGGCCAATCATGGGCAATCTCCTTAGGTTGGGAACAGGTATTGAGCAAAAACCAGACGGCGCCATGGCGGGCAAGGTTGTACGGAGACACAGAAGGTTGGTTAGGCGTCATGGGCGGTCCGAAGAATGATTTCTTCCTGGAGGGCCGGGGTCAGATCCACAAAATAATCAGAATAACCCGCCACCCGGACGATGAGATCCCGGTAATTTTCCGGGTGCTGCTGGGCCTTGCGCAAGGTCACTTCATCCACCACATTAAATTGGATATGGTGACCGTCCATTTTGAAATAGGAGCGGATCAACTGCAAAAGAGAGAGGATGCCCTTTTCACTTTCCAAAAAACCGGGCAGAAACTTTTGGTTGAGCAGGGTACCGCCGGTCTTTAAATGGTCAATTTTAGCAGCAGATTTCAACACCGCCGTCGGTCCGCAATGATCCGCTCCCTGGACAGGAGAAATGCCTTCGGAAAAAGGAATCCCCGACTTTCTTCCATCGGGCAGGGCCCCGGTGATCTCCCCGAAATAAACGTGACAGGTGGTGGGCAACAGATTGATCCGGTACACCCCTCCCCTGGTATTGGGTTTGCCGGTCACAGCATTATGGTAAGCGTCAAAAACCGTCTTAAGCACTCCATCGGCATAATCATCATCATTGCCGTACTTGGGTGCCCCAAGCAGTTTGTGACGAGGATCATTTTCCATGGAGTCATTTTCCCTGGAGTCATCTGTCATGGAATCATCTGGCATAAAATCATTTGCCAGGGCAGACAAAAGGGTTTCCATGGACAGGCTGCGTTTATCATAAACCGTATATTTAATGGCAGACAGACAATCGGTGATGGTGCCCATGCCCACCCCCTGGATATAAGAGGTGTTATACCTGGCGCCGCCATGATTATAATCCCGGCCGTTTCGGATACAATCCTCGGTCACAAGAGACAACAGGGGCACTGGCATGTACTTGCCATTGATCTGCTCAATCACATTGGACCCTCGAATTTTAATATTGGCAAAATGGGTCAGTTGTTTTGTGTAGGCATCAAAAAGCTTGCCATAGGTATCAAAACTTAAAGGGTCCCCGGTATGAAGGCCAATCTGCTTTTGGGTTCTTTTGTCCCAGCCATTGTGAAGGGTAATTTCCAGGATCTTGGGCAGGTTAAAATACCCGGTGAGGATATAGGCTTCCGAGCCAAAGGCACCGGCTTCCACACATCCGGAAGCGCCTGATTTTCTGGCATCTTCCATTGACTTGCCCTGGAGTACCATTTCCTGGATAATCGCATCGGTGTTAAAGACCGAAGGCTGGCCAAATCCTGTGGCAATGATCGTAAGAGCCTGTTTTACAAACCGATCCGGGTTTTTCCGGGACACCTGGACCATGGAACTTGGCTGGAGCAGCCGCATCTTCTCGATGACTTCCAGGATCAGGTAGGTCAATTCATTGACCCCGTCCTTGTTGTCCGGTGTTACCCCCCCCAGGTTGATGAGACAAAAGTCCACATAGGTATTGCTCTCCCTGGCCGTCACGCCAACTTTGGGCGGCGCCGGATGATTGTGAAATTTTATCCAGAAACAACAGAGCAGTTCCATGGCCGCCCCCCGGGTGAGACGGCCAGAATCAATGTCATTTTTATAAAAGGGATAGAGGTTCTGGTCCAGGCGCCCGGGATTGTAGGCATCCCAGGGGTTCAGTTCCGTGATCACCCCCACATGGACAAACCAATAATATTGGAGCGCCTCATGGAAGGTTTCAGGCGCGTGTTCCGGCACCTTCCGGCAGATCTTTGACAAGTCTACCAGCTCCTGGCGTCTTTTGGGGTCGGCCTCTTTTTGGGACAATTCCTCCAAAAGAGTGGCATGACGGTGGGCAAAAGCTATCAAGGCATCTGCTGCGATATCAAGAGAGGTAAGCACCTCTTGCTGGTCAAGGGCTGTGGTATCGGTCAAAAAATCCAATGCCCCCAGGGCAAACTGAATCCGGACTTTCAGATCACAAAACCCATTGCCATAAATCAAATCGCCACCCGCTGTGTGTCCCGGGGAGCGTTGTTCCTGAAATTCTGTAAAAACCCCTGCCTCAAAGGCAGTTGTCCAGGGGGTGTCCATGGCGGCAAAGATCTTTTCCCGGATGGTCTTCCCATTCCAGAAAGGGATAATACTCTGTTCATAAATTTGTTTTGTTTCTTTTGAAACCCGGTAGGCCACACGGGGCCTTGAATCTAAAATCTCAAGATCCCCAAGGGAATGGAGGCAGACTTCAGGATAGGTGGGAACCGCCTTGGGTTCCGGCCCCCTTTCGCCGACGATCAGTTCATTTTCATCGATGAAAATTTTCTTGCGGGTAAGGATATATTTCAGACACAGAGCCCGCTGAACCGGGACCGAAAGGGAAGGGTTTAGCCTGGTTTTATAAAACCTAGTCACAAGACAGGCCCGTTCATGGGAAAGGGTCACCGGTTTGTTAAGACTTAGGGTTCGTAACTGCTCGATTCGTTGATTCATTTTATCCCCCGATCATCGTCTTAAACCCGCCCGCCTCGAACTTTAACCTAACCTTTTCCACCTGTTTGTCCGTAGGGGGGTTTATCTGTTTAAGTTCATAATTTCGTTTCAACCGCTCGTACTTAGCCAAACCCGTGGTATGAAAGGGCAGAATATGGATCTGCCGGAACCTTGTCTCCTGGGTTAAAAAAGTCATTATTTGATCCATATTTTCCACGGTATCTGTCATGGTGGGAATCAAGGGGAACCTCAGCTTCAGGTTTACCTGTTTCTTATTTACCTGGAGAGAAGACAACTTTTTAAGATTGTCCAGAACCAGCCCCACGGGTTTTCCCGTATGGGCCAGATGATCTTTGTCCGCCATAATCTTGATATCGAACAAAACCAGATCGACTGTTGTTGCGGCAGCTTTCAGGATATTGAACGGCGCAAATCCAGAGGTATCCAGGCAGGTGTGAATCCCCAGATCCTTGCAGGCCGCAATTAGGGCAAGAAGCAAGGCCGGATTAGACAAGGGTTCCCCCCCGGAAAAGGTGACCCCACCACCGGATTCGTCGTAAAAGATCACATCTTTTTCAATTTCCCGGACCAGGGTTTCCACAAGGGAGTTTTCCCCACCCAAACCCGCCTGGGTCACCCTATCTTCCATGTTTTTCACACGGGGTCCCATGGGTTGGCTTTCCGGATTGTGGCACCAGGCGCAGGACAAAGGACATCCCTGGAAAAACAGGGTGGTCCGGATACCCGGCCCATCATGGAGACAATACCGCTGGATTTTAAAAATATGAGGGAGAATATCCACCATATCAGGCCTTCTGGTTCCCGGAATCACCTAAGATAGATTGCTGTTCTATCATGAGCTTGGTAAACCGAGCCACATGGTGCTTTGCAATAATTTTCGCCTCCCCCCCATCCTGTTTTTCCACCGCAGCCATGATCCGGCACAGGTCCTGATAGTCTTCGTCCAGCAGTTCCCGGCTGAAGGGCAAATATTGATGGAAATAGATATGAATATTTTCATGAATAGTGACCAAATTTGCCTGGAGAAGCGGATTTTGACTTATCCTGGCAAGCTCCTGGTGGAAACAGGCATCCAGGCGATGGAAAGATTCCCACCCTGTAGGACCGGCCTCGATGATGGCCTCAATCTCTGACAAAAACCCCTTTAAAACTTGAATATCTTCTTTATTGGCAAGCCTGGCAGCCTGTTTTGCTGCATGGCCTTCCAACAACTCCCGGAACTCTCCCAGATGGGGCAAAGAAATATTCTTATGGCGAATCAACAGGGCCATACTATCGCTCATGGCCTCTGTATTGGCCTCCTTTATGACGGCTCCCCCTTTTACACCGGTTCGGATACTGATCAGCCCCTTTTGTTCCAATACCCTGAGGGCTTCCCGGACGGTTCCCCGGCTGGTATCAAAGGACTCCTTTAATTTCATTTCCGAAGGAAGGCGATCCCCCTGTTGCAAAGTTCCCTCCATAATAGCTGTCTGGATTTGTTCCACCACATGTTGGTAGGATTTTTTCGGCACCATTTTTGTAAAATTCAGGTTCATAGGGAATCCTTATGCGTTAACCCGGATTAAAAAAACAACCTAACTGTCTAACTGTCCTACAGTTTAAATTTTTTAGATTTCCGTGTCAAGTCCCCCCCCCCCCAAAAAAGAAGCAGCAATTCTCGATAACCGATACGGATGGTACCGTACCCAAAAAAAATCCATGTTTAATCAAAATCGTCAACTAATGTAAAAATTTGATCTGAATCTAATTAAATAGCGCTTTACACAAACTGGGTCGTTTGATACTGATTTATTGATCACTCTTTTTTATCGTTGCAGGTCGGATATCATTCGAAATTTCATAAGATACAGGTCTGCATAATTTCTGGTTCAAGCGACTGAACCACATTATGAGTAAAACAAATTCAAGGAGGAACACATGATTAAAGAATTACCTGAAAGTAATGGATCCATTATAGGGCTTGAGATAACTGGAAAAGTGTCCTTGGAGCAGGAAAAAAAATTGATTAGCAAAATAGAAAAGATCGTCCAAGAATATGGGAAAGTGAGTGTTTTAGCGATATTACATGAGGGTGCAAGTTGGGGAATAAAGGCTGGTATTGAGGATTTAAAATGGGTTACGACCCATATTAAAAATATAAACAAAATTGCAATTGTTTCTTCGAGTAACGTTTGGAAATGGCTCGTAACCATTGATGGTTTTTTTGCTCCGCTGGTAGGTATTGGAGAAAAGCATTTTAAAACATCTGATTTAAATGATGCTTGGGCATGGATTCGTGAAGAATAGAACCTAACCATCGGATGGACACTATTCTTCAATAGCATAAGCAGGGTCAGAAATGGCCCTGTCTTTTATTGACATTTTCAAAATTTGGTAAATTTTCATAAGACTTTTAAGTCTCCAAAAGATGTGTGGAAAGAAACAAGGATCGATACCCTTTATTTTTTCCAACTTCTAAAGGCGATTTCAGGAGAATCGCTGAAACCATAGTGTGCCGTGAATATATACTTCACCCCGGACAATCCCGCCAATTGTGCAAGAGATTGCTCCTGGCGCTGGGAGTCCATATTGAAAAAATCGTTGAATTTTGTGACCTCCCCATTTTTTATTCCCATGGTGTCTCCTGCAAACAAATAGGTATCGTTCACCAGAAAGCACATGGATCCCGGCGTATGGCCGGGTGTTAAAATCCCTTTGATCTTCAGCCCAGAAATTGTAATAACCTGGTTATCTTCAACCAGTTCATAGGGGGGTGCCAAATGATTTTTCATGAATAAGAACCTTCGTGTTTGCCCATTCACCATTTGTTCTTCCGCTTTGGAAAGAAAAATTGCCGCATTGGGAAAAAGGCGAATTGCGGCGACATGATCGACGTCGGAATGAGTTAAAAACACCGCAGCTATCCTTTTGGGGTCTATGTGAAGTTTTTCAAGTCCCTGTTGAACAAAGGATTTATCATTTCCGGCATCAAAGGCAATATAGGTGTTATTGGTTTTAACGAGGAACAGATTGACATAGGAATCTTGCACCGCATATACGCGGGTAACAATCTTGCCGGTCTCCAATGAATTCATTTGCCTGGTTTCCAGATAGAGTTTTACCAAGACACCACCGGATAAAACCACAAGAATACCCAGAACGGCTCCCAGGAAAATCAAGAAACGCTTCATGACAGTCTTTCTATTCCCCCCTCTCCCTTCTGGTGGTAATAGATTCTCCGCCAATCCCCCAATTGTCTGTAGAAACCTCTTCGATGACCACCACAGTGGTTGCCGGGTTTTTCCCCAGCACATCGGCCAGAAGATCGGTTACCCCTTTGATAAGCGCTGTTTTCTGCTCGGGAGAAACGCCTTCATTGGTCACTTTAATGTTCACAAACGGCATGGGACCTCCTTTTATCAAATCGCTGGTGTAAATAAAGAATGCGGTAACCCACAGTGCACAAGCTTAATCCATTGGCCGATTTTCCTCAACCCCGTGACAGGCAACAAATCCGCCATTGGCGAGTTTCGCAAGAACAGGCACTTCCCGGACGCATCGATCATTGGCGTAAACACAACGACCGTGGAAAACACAGCCGGTGGGAAGATGCACCGGTGTGGGGACCTCCCCTTTAAGTTTGATATGCTTTGCTTTTTTCTCCCCTACCTTGGGGATGGCGGAAAGCAGGGCCCGTGTGTAAGGGTGCCGGGGTTCGGCAAACAGGTCATTGGCCGAGGCCAATTCGCACAGGGTCCCCAGATAGAGAACCGCCACCCGGTTACTGATATGGTGGACAACCGATAGATCATGGGTGATAAACAAATAGGTGAGATTCCGCTTTTCCATCAACTCCATGAGCAGGTTTAAAATCTGGGCCTGGATGGACACATCTAAAGCCGATACCGGCTCATCTGCCACAATAAACTGGGGATCCAGAATAAGTCCCCTGGCAATGGAGATCCGCTGGCGCTGGCCACCTGAAAACTCATGGGGATACCGGGTGATCCAGGCAGGGTCCACCCCCACCTGCTCCATAACTTCTGCTGCTTTATCAGTGGCTTCTGCCGCCGTCATCCGAGGGTTATGGAACCGCAGGGGTTCCTCCAGGGTCTGGCGAACCGTTTTCCGAGGGTTCAAGGATGCATAGGGGTCCTGGAAGATCATCTGCATCTTCTTGCGAAAGGGCAGCCATTGGTTATGGTTCAAATTATCAATCCGCTGCCCGTCGTAGAGAACCTGCCCTGAATTGGGAGGATACAACCCCATAATCACCCGGGCAAGTGTTGATTTACCACAGCCACTTTCCCCAACCACGCTCAGGGTTTCCCCTTTGTTAACAAAAAGAGACACATCATTCACAGCTTTTACGGTGGTCTTTTCAAGCCGGATTTTACCGCCTTTGAATTTCAGCTGATCAAGGAATCCGCCGGAAATGTCAAAATGCTTCACCACGTTATTGATGGAAACCAATGGTTTTTCTATATTCATTTTAAGATTTTGTTCCATGTTATTTTCCATGTTATCTCATCACTTATTTCATATGGCAGGCTGCCATAGTGCCGTTTTGTTTTTCCTCAAGCACGGGGGTTTCCCGGGTACATATGGGTTCGCACAACTCACACCGGGGATTGAATGCACACCCCGGGGGGATATTGCTTAAGGTAGGCATCATGCCGGGAATCTGGCGAAGTTTCTCCCCGGGTGCCGTGGATCCGGGGATGGAATCGATCAAACCGATGGTATAGGGATGAACCGGATGCTGGACCACCTCGTCGGTTAAACCAAATTCGATGATCTTCCCCGCATACATGACGGCAATTTTTTCCGTCACCTGGGAGACCACTCCCAGATCATGGGTGATCAGGATTAAGCCCATGTTTTCGGTTTCACAAAGTTGCTGCAAAAGATCCATTATCTCGGCCTGGATGGTCACATCCAGGGCAGTTGTGGGTTCATCGGCAATGATGATGGCAGGATCGGCCAATAGGGAGATGGCAATAATGATCCGCTGGCGCATGCCCCCGGACAATTCATGGGGATATTGACCCAACCGTTCTTCGGGAGAAGGAATCTGAACCAATTTTAATTTTTCCAGGGCAATTATCCTGGCGGCTGATTTTGAAATTTTTCGATGGGCCCTTAAGGTTTCAATCATCTGGAATCCGATGGTAAAAACCGGATTCAGTGTCATCATTGGGTCCTGAAATATCATTGAGATCCGATTTCCCCTGATTTCCCGCATCTGGGAATCAGAGTACTCACTGATTTTTTTACCCTCAAAATAAATGCTGCCCCTGGAAATAAACCCAGGCTTGCTGATGAGATTGATGATAGAAAAACCGGTCACCGACTTTCCCGCTCCGCTTTCCCCCACAATCCCCAGTCGTTCGCCCTTGTCCAGGGTAAAGCTGGCACCGTCGATTGCCGTTATATCGCCGGACCTTAGGGCAAATTTCACCTCAAGGTCACGCACTTCTAAAAGATGAGACATCGTAAATTTCTATCCTTTGTAAAGTTTCGGGTTAAGTACATCCCTGAGCCAGTCACCCAAAAGGTTGATCACCAGTACAAAAAGCACCAGCCAGAGTCCCGGAAAAACGGTGATCCACCAGGAACCGGAAAAGAAATACTCCTGACCGGACCGGATAAGAGACCCCAGAGAGGGTCTTGAGACCGGCATACCAAGCCCTAGGAAAGAAAGGGCCGCCTCACTCATGACGGCATTGGCCACCTGGATAGTGGAGATGACCATCACCGATGTCAGGGAATTGGGCAGGATATGACGGAACATGATGCTCCATTTGGGCAGACCGATCACCCGGGCGGCTTCCACATATTCCTTGTTTTTCTCACCCATGACCGATGCCCGGATGGTTCTGGCAAACATGGGCCAATTGGAAAGTCCGATGATAATGGTCAGCAACGGGACGGCCAACCGTTCAAAACTGCCCAGCCCAAACACCACCTGGAAAATAGCGCTCATGAGAATGGCCATCATCAGATAGGGAAAAGAAAACTGAATATCTGCGATACGCATGATGATGGCATCGGTTTTGTTCCCCATATACCCGGCCATAAGCCCCAGCACAATCCCGATGATCCCCTGGATGGCAACCGCACCAAGCCCTATGATAATGGAGGTCCGCAATCCGTAGAACATGGTGGAAAGCATGTCCCGTCCCATATTGTCCGTGCCCAGGGGAAATTGGGAGGATCCACCGTCCATCCACATGGGCGGCATTTCGGAATCCATCAGATCAATACTGGCCGAATCATAGGGATTCATGGGAGAAATCCAGGGGGCTGAGAATGCCAGAACGAGAAATATCGCCAGAACAATGAAGCTTGCCATGGCCACCTTGTCCCGCTTAAAAGAGTAAAACAGATAAGATTCTTTAAATTGTTGTAATTTTTTCATTTTGTCCCTGTTATTCTAACGGTGGGATTGATGAATCCATAGAGGATATCAACCACCGTATTGACAAATACAAACAGAGCTGCCACCACCACCATATAGGCTATGAGCAACGACAGGTCCGCCCGGTTTACAGCTTCTAAAAACATGAACCCCATACCCGGCCATTGGAACACCAATTCCGTCAAAAGGGTAAACGCAAACATGATACCAATCTGAACTCCAAACACCGTGATCACGGGAAGCAAGGTGTTTTTAAAGGCATGAACCAGCCAGACCCTTGTGGGGGACAAGCCCTTTGCCCAGGCATATTTGATATATTCGGTTTCTAAAACTTCCATCATCTCGGAGCGGATCAAACGGATAAACAGGGGCAGCATCAGGGTAGATAAAGAGATACAAGGCAGGATTAAATGTCTGAGCCCGTCAATGGTGAGAAAACCGGTGTGCCAATATCCATTGCCGAAAAGATCTACGGTTTCCCCCCTCCCATAAGAGGGCAGCACCTGCCAGGTGACCGCAAACAGGTAGATGAGAAGAATGGCCGTTAAAAATACGGGCATGGAAACCCCAAGGGTGGAGAAACCCATGGTAAACCGGGACAACAGACTTCTGGGCCGCAATGCGCAATAAATCCCAAGGGGCATAGAAATCACCATAATGATCAGGGCTGTACCGAACACCAGTTCAATGGTGGCCGGGGCCTTGGCCATGATCACCTCAAGATTGGGTTTGTTGTAGAGGAAAGATCTTCCCAGGTCTCCCTTGGTGACCACGTTCTTGACAAATCGGCCGTATTGAGTCAAGAAAGGGTCGTTAAGGCCCATTTTATCGGCAATCTTTTCCCGCTCTTCAGGCGTGACCCTTTCGCCGACCAGATCCCGGACCGGATCACCAAATTTACTTTGTATGGCAAACACCGCCAGACTGATGACGAGCATGACAAGCACCGCCTGAACGATTCTGCGAAAGATAAATGCAAACATGTTTTTTTCTTATTTCCCAAGTTTAGGCACCCCCACCCCGGGTTTTTCATTCCGGAGTGGGGGTGGTGTTTTAATACGAATTACCCTGTTGCAATTAATTGATTGCAATTAATCGGCTACAAGGTCCCCGAAATAGGGAAAGTTCATCGCATTGATAACGGATTTAACCTGGAGATTCTTTTTGGCACCATAGGAGTGGTTCTGCCAGTGATAGGGAACGAAAGCGGCATCGTCATAAAGAATCTGCTCAGTTTCCTGGAGCATGGCGGTTCTTTTTTCAAGATTGGTTTCAGACTGGGCGCCAATAGTCAGCTCGTCTACCTTGGGATTACAATACCCGCTGTTATACGCGCCATATCCGGTGTCTTTGTTC